>JABDIP010000332.1 GCA_013003675.1 Inquilinus sp. | reverse complement strand
ATCACCGGCAGGGCGGTGCCGGCCAGGGCCGGGTGCAGCGCGTCTTCAGTATAGCCGTTGGTGGCGATCAATACCTGTCCGGCGTGCACGCTGCCGGCGCGGGTGATCAGGCGGTGCTTGTGTCCGACCCGCTTCCAACCGATCACCCGGGTGCGCGGATGCACCGGCACCCCTTCCCGCAACACGGCGTCGAGCAGGCCATAGAGGTATTTCAACGGGTGCAGACCGAAGCCGTCGGCGAAATGCAGGCCGCCATGGGCCTCGCGGCCGGCGAAACCGTGTTCGACCAGTTCCTCGCGCTCGAGGAACCGGGTCGGCAGGTCCAGCGTATCGGAGCTGAAGGCCGCGGCCGCCTTCATGCCGGCGACGCGCGACGGACGGTGCGCCACCTCCAGCATGCCGTCGCCTTGCACGTCGACATGCATCCCGTTGTCGTCGATCAGCGACCGCACCAGATCGACCGCCTCGCGTTGGGAGGCGTAGAATTGGCGGGCCTCCTCCAGCCCGAAGCGGCGGATCATCGCCTTGTCCGACAGCTTCACCGCGCCGACGCAGCAGAACCCGCCATTGCGACCGGAGGCGCCGCCGCCCGGCGGTCCGGCGTCGACGACGCGGACGTCGACCCCGAGGCGCGCCAGATGCAGCGCCGCCGACAGGCCGGTATAGCCGGCGCCGATGATGGCGACGTCGCAGCTCTCGTCGCCGTTCATCTTCTTCCAGCCGGCCGGAGCCGGCCCGGCGCTGGCGGCCCAATAGCTGTCGGCCGGCAGATCGGTGTTGTGGGTGTCGGGGTGGTAGAGGGTCCGCACGAATTGTCGCCCTGTAGATTCGCGAGCGCGGACCATACGCGCTTCCGGTCGCGCCCGAAAGCTAGGCTCCGTCAGCCTGTCGCGGATTTGATCGGCATCATGGACGGCGCGCCGGACCGATGGTCGAATGACGGCTGCTTCCGCGCCGCGCGACGGCGCAAAAAGGACGATCCGGGGGGCTACCGCCGGTCGCGGACGGCGGTTAGAGTATCCGCGATCCGCCGGCGCCGTGGCCAGTTATGCCTGCCGAGTTGGGGAACATCAACAGGGGATAGTTCAATGAGTTCAATGGATTCGATGCGGGTTCTCAAGCGCAGCCTGATGATCGGCGCGGCGGCCGTCGTTCTGTGGCCGGGCGCGGCGTTTGCCGAGCCGACGCATCTGACGGTGCTGCATTTCAACGATGTCTATGAGCTTTCGCCATCGGGCGGCAGGGGCGGCTTCGCTCCGCTGATGACCCTGCTCCGCGAGGAACGCGCCGACGCCGACAACCACCTGACGCTGGTCAGCGGCGATTTCCTGTCGCCGTCGCTGCTCTCCGGCCTCGACGAAGGCGCCAACATGGTGGCCATGTTCAATGCCGTCGACGTCGACTATGTCAGCCTCGGCAATCACGAATTCGATTTCGGCCCCGACGTGCTGCTCGAGCGCATGGGCGAGTCGGATTTCAAATGGGTCAACACCAATGTCCTCGACCGCGGCGGCAACCCGTTCGGCGCGTCCACGGCGATGGCGCTTGAACAGGTGGGTAACTATCAGGTCGGCCTGATCGGCTTGCTGACGCCGGAGACCGAGGCGCTGTCCAGCCCCGGCAGTGCCGTGGTCTTCGCCCCCTATACCGCGGCGGCGGCACAGGCGGTCGCCAGCCTGCAGGATCAGGGCGCCGACGTAATCATCGCGCTAACCCATCTGACCATCGCCCAGGATCGTGAGTTGGCCGATGCGGTCGACGGGATCGACGTCATCCTCGGCGGCCACGACCACGACCCGATCACCTTCTACGAAGGCGATGTGCTGATCCACAAATCGGGATCGGACGCGCACTATCTGGGCGTCATCGATCTGTCGATCGATACCGTGGAGACTCGTCGCGGTCCTGCGGTCGCCGTCATTCCGAGCTGGGACATGCGCAGCACCGCCGGCGTCGCGCCCGACACCCAGCTCGCCGCCCTCGTACAGCGATACGAGGACATGCTGGATACCGAGTTGAACGTGGTCGTTGGCACGACCACGGTCGAGCTGGTCAGCAAGCGCGGCGAGGTCCGCACACGCGAGACCAACATGGGCAATTTGATCGCCGACGCCATGCGCGAAGGGGTCGGCGCCGACATCGCCATCACCAATGGCGGCGGCATCCGCGGCGACCGCTCCTACGAGGCGGGCAGCCAGCTCACCCGGCGCGACATCCAGACAGAGCTGCCGTTCGGCAACGTGACGGTGCTGCTGGAACTGACCGGCGAGCAGGTGCTGGCGGCTCTGGAGAACGGGGTCAGCCAGATCGAGGACGTCGCCGGCCGCTTCCCGCAGGTCTCCGGCCTCGCCTTCTCCTTCGATGCCAGCAAGCCGGCCGGCAGCCGGGTAACCTCGGTGACGGTCGGTGGCCGCGCTCTGTCGCCCAACGCGGTCTATCGGGTCGCCACCAACGACTACATGGCCGGCGGCGGTGACGGGTATACGGCGTTCGCCGGCGGCCGGGCGATCATCGACGCCAGCGCCGCGCAGTACATGGCCAGCATGGTGATCGACTACATCGCCGCGGCCGGCAGCGTGGCCCCCAAGGTCGAAGGCCGCATAACCGAGGCCAACTGACCAAGGCCCAAGCCGATCGGGGCGGCCCCGCCGACAGGTGGGGC
>JABDIP010000293.1 GCA_013003675.1 Inquilinus sp. | reverse complement strand
GGTCAGGCCGCGATAGAGGGCGAGCATCATGCCGCCGTCTAGCGCGGCGCGGCGAGCGGTGCAAGGGCGAGGCGCGGCCGAGTATGCGCCAGATCGATACAGTCGGTAGGATTCGGTACGATACGGTCCGGCCTCTACCGCCCGGCCACGGTCATGCCGTCGATGCGCAGGGTCGGCGAATCGGTGCCGTAGCGGAACACCAGATCGTCGGCCGGGGTCATCGCCTTGAACATGTCCTTCAGATTGCCGGCGACGGTGACCTCGTTGACCGGATAGGCGGTCCGGCCGTTCTCGATCCAGAACCCGCTGGCGCCGCGGCTGTAGTCGCCGGTCACCGGATTGGCGCCGGAGCCCATCATCTGGGTGACATAGAAGCCCTGGTCGATATCGCCGATCAGCGCGTCGCGCGACACCGTGCCGGCGGCCAGATAGAGGTTGGTCGGCGCCGGGCCGGGCGGCGAGCCGACGCCGCGCGAGGCGTGGCCGGTCGATTTCAGCCCGAGCTGGCGTGCCGAGCGCAGATCGAGCAGCCAGGTGGTCAGCACGCCGTCGGCGATCAGCTCGCGGCGGGCATTGGCGACGCCTTCGCCGTCGAACGGCTTCGACCGGCGGCCGCGCACGATATGCGGGTCGTCGACCACGACGATGCCCGGCGCGAAGACCGGCTTGTCCAGCGACTCCTTCAGGAAGCTGGTGCCGCGCGCGATCGACGGGCCGCTGATCGCCCCGACCAGATGGCGCAGAAACCCGTTCGCGACACGCGGGTCGAAGACCACCGGCACCCGGGCGCTGGCGACCTTGCGGCCGCCCAGCCGGGCCACCGCCCTGTCGCCGGCGCTGCGGCCGATTTCGGCGGCGTCCGCCATGTCGGCCGCATAGACCGCGCTGGTGTAGTCGTAGTCGGTCTCCATGCCGGTGCCCTCGCCGGCAACCACCGAGGCGGCCAGGCTGCTGCCGGTCAGCGCGTAGCTGCCGGCGAAGCCGTTGCTGGCGGCGAGGGCGATTTCGGTCCGGCTCCATCCGGCCTGGGCGCCTTCGGAATTGGTCACGCCCTTGACCGCCAGCGCCGACTCCTCGGCGGTCCCGGCCAGTGCCATCAGACCCTCGGCGGACGGCTCCTCGGGATCGCAGAGGTCGAGGTCCGGCCAGTCGTGGGCCAGTTCTTCGGGTTCGGCGAGGCCGCAATAGGGGTCCTCCGGCACCAGCCGGGCCATCGCCACCGCGCGCTCGACCAGTTCGGCCAGCGCCTCGGGTCGCCGGTCGGAGGAGGAGGCGATCGCCATCCGCTTGCCGACGAAGACCCGCAGGCCCAGATCGCCCTCCTCGGAACGCTCCAGCATCTCCGGCTTGCCCAGGCGCTGGGACAGCGACAGCGACGTCGCCTCGAAGGCCACGGCGTCGGCGGCGTCGGCGCCGGCCGCCTTGGCCTTGGCGATCAAGTCGCCGAGCAGGGTCAGCATGTCGTCGGGGTTTGACCGCATCGGGGCTCCATCCGTTGGTCGCCTGGATCAGGATCGGCTCGGACCGGAGCGGCCGGGCCGAGAATCCTGATCCGATTCAGCAAGCTAGAGACTGACTCGCGGCCCACACCGCTTCGATATGAACCGATCAGGTCCTAATCCTCGATTTCGTCGGCATCGACCTGACCGGTGACCCGGCGCCGCACATGCGACCAGGACACGCCGATCGCCAGGATCGAGGACATCACTACCAGAACGACGTAGGTCATCTCCTGGCCGCGTCCCGGCACGATCAGCCCGAAATCGATCAGCACCCAGATCATCGCCCCGAAGAACGCGACCGAGAGGAAGAGGCCGATCGGTCCGATCGACCGCCAGGTCGCGCGCAGGAAGATGATGTAGACGATCAGCAGGACGATGCCGGCCAGCGCCTTCAGCGGCAGGCCGTCGGTGCCGCCGCCGCTGACCCAGGCGAAATAGGAAAAGCGGCTCGGGTTGAAGGTGGCGAAGACCAGGGCAAGGGCGACGGCCCAGCGGATCAGGAAATTCGGCCAACTGAAGCGGGCTTCCGCCATCTCCGCACTCTCATTGCTGCTGTCGCGGTGGTCATATCGCGCGGCGACGGGTTCCGCAATCATGCGGCGTGACGGTCACGCGGCCTTTGGCAACGCCGGCCGGGTTCGGGCGGCCAGTTCCCGGGCCTGACGGTTGGCGCGACGCAGCGCGTGGAAGGCGAGCAGGGAGATGGCGACCGATACCGCCATGATCGCGGCGAGCGGCAGGGCGCTGTCGACCACGAGATGGCCGGCCAGCGTGCTGATGCCGGCGCCGAGACCCATCTGCATGAACCCGGAGAGCCCGCTCGCCGCGCCGGCCCGGCGCCGGTCGACGCTGAGCGCGCCGGCGTTGCCGCTCGGCAGGACAAGGCCGTTGCCGATCGCGATCATGGCCATCGGCCCGAACAGCGCCAGCAAGGTCATCTGTCCGGCCAGGGCGAGTGTCAGCATCAGCGCGGCGCCGGCCGCCATGAACCCCATGCCGGCCTGGATCAGGCGGCACAGTCCGACGCGTACCGCCAGCCGGCTGGAGGCGAAATTGCCGGCCATGTAGCCGGCGGCGCCGAGGGCGAACCAGCGGCCGTAATCGCTCGGCGGGTGGCCCATCAGGTCGATGACGACGAAAGGCGCGGCGCCCAGGAAGGCGAAGAAGGCACCGCTGGCGAAGCCGATCAGGGCGATGTGGGCACGATAGACCGGCGACCGCAGCAGGATCGCATAGCTTCCAATCATGCCGGACAGGCCCGGCAGCGGTTGGCGATAGTGATTCGTCTCGTGCAGCAGCGGCACGGCGAAGCCGAGGACCACCACGGCGAAGGCGCCGACCAGCCAGAAATTCGCCCGCCAGCCGAACCATTGGTCCAGATAACCGCCGATCAACGGCGCCACCATCGGCGCGACGACCATCACCATGGTGATGGTGGCGATGACGCTGGCCGAGCGTTCCCGGTCGAACAGGTCGCGCACCGCCGCGCGGGACAGCACCAGCCCGGCGCAGCCGCCGATCGCCTGCACCAGCCGGCCGACGATCAACATGCCGATCGACTGCGCCAGCAATGCGATCAGCGTGCCGACCAGGAACAGGCCGATCCCGGCCAGCATCAGCGGCCGTCGGCCGAAGCGGTCGGAAAGCGGCCCATAGGCGAGCTGCGAGACCGCCAATCCGATCAGGTAGAGGCTCAGGGTCAGCTGGACGGTGCCGTAATCGGCGGCGAAAGTCGCCGCCAGGCCAGGCATCGACGGCACGAACATGTTCAGCGCCAGCGGCCCGACGGCACTGAGAGCAACCAGCACTGCAATGGGAGGTTGTGCGCGGCTCATCTGCATCAAGTTTCGACAATCCATGCTGTGCCGGCTTATTGCAAGGCCGGCGATGCGCGTTGCGGCGCCCTGCCGCAGGCGCCGGAGTGCCCAGCGGTGGCCTCGCGCCGCCGACAAAGACGCGTTAGACTGGTTGTCGTAACAATCCGTTAAGCTAACGGTAATCGGAGAGCCGCTAGGCTCTCGTCGCCGGGCCGGATGCCGCAGCTTTCGGGAAGGGGTAAGATGGTCGACGCCTATTTTTCACGGGCAGGTTCGCGATTTGCGGCGCCGTTGGTATTCGCGGTTCTGTTGCTCGGTGACTCCGCCGCGGCCCAGGAGATCGCCTGGAACGCGATCCGTTCGCCGGCACCGGGCGAGCCGAACGCGATCGGCGCCTATGCCAATGGCTGCCTGCTCGGCGCCGAGGAGCTGCCGCCCGAGGGCGCCGGCTATCAGGCGATTCGCCTCAGCCGGCATCGCAACTACGGGCATCCGGAGCTGGTCCAGTTCATCATCGATCTCGGCGCCCGCCTCGACGAGGTCGGCATCGGGCCGGTCCTGATCGCCGACATGGCCCAGCCGCGCGGCGGGCCGATGCCGTCGGGCCATATCAGCCACCAGAGCGGGCTGGACGCCGATATCTGGTTCCGCCTCGACCTGCCGCGGCTGCCCCGTTCGGCGCGCGATTTCGTGCCGGCGGAGATCATGGTCGATCGCGGCGACTGGCGCCTGCGCACCGAAGTCTGGACCGATGCCCAGGCGACCATTCTGCACCTCGCCGCCACCGATCCGCGGATCGCCCGGATCTTCGTCCATCCGGTGCTGAAGCGCGACATGTGCGAGCGCGAGTGGGAAGACCGTACCTTCCTGCGGACCCTGCGGCCGTGGTTCGGCCACGACGCTCATTTCCACGTCCGACTGCAATGCCCGGACGACAATCCGGATTGCCAGCCGCAGAACTCTATTCCGCCCGGCGAGGGCTGCGGCGAGGAACTGCTGTCCTGGTTCCCCGAACCCGGCGAGCCGCCGCCGCGGCCACGCCCCAGCCAGCGGGTGCCGCCGACGCCGTCGGAGACCTGCGTCGCCGTCGCGACGATGGAATGACGCCCGCCGACCGGCTCCGCCTCGCCAAGGGCTATCCGTACCGCATCGAGCGGCGTTCCTTCCGCTATGTCGACGGCGGCGCCCGGCCGGAAACCCGGCTGCACCACGCCGACCGGGTGCCGGTCGTCGCCTACGGCTCGAACCGCTCGCCGGAGCAGCTCGCGCGCAAATACGCCGGCTGGCCGGTGGGCACCGAGATCCCGGTGACGCTCGCCTGGCTGGCCGATCACGACGTCGTCCACTCGGCGCATTTCGCCCGCTACGGCGCCGTCCCGGCGATGCTGTTCCCGGCCGCCGGGGTACGGGTCGAGGTGGCGGTGATGTGGCTGACGCCGCCTCAGCTCACCCGCATGCACGAGACCGAGGGGGCGGCGAACTACGCTTTCGGGCTGCAAAGCGGTCTCGATCTGCGCGACGAGGCGGGCGGCCGGCTCGAGACCGCCGGTGTCTATGTCGGCCGGCACGGTGCGCTGGCGCGGGACACCGCGCCGCTGCCGCTGGCGGCGGTGGCGGCCGAAGGGCGCCGCGATCGCGCCGGCGCCCAGGTCGACGCGCTGACCGCGGCGCGTGACCGGCTGGCGCCCGAGGCGCCGCTCGACCGCTTCATCCTGCAGAACGTGACCTGCCCGGTAACCCGCGCCGATCGCAGCCGGCGGCTGAGGCGGGAAGCGTTGGAGCCTGATCGGTTTGCACCGAAGCGGTGCAAACCGTGAATCGGTCTCCCGCTTGTTGAATCGGATCAAGATTCACGCTTCAGATCGACTCGATCTGAAGCGATCTTGATCTCGCCGCCGGCTACGGAACCAGCCCGCCGAGCACCAGACCGGCCAGCACCAGCAGGCCGAACCCGCGGTTCGACTTGAACTTCGCCAGGCAGTCGTGCGGCGCGTCGGGATCGAGCCGCGCCACCTGCCAGGCCAGTTGCGCCGCCGCCGCCGCATAGGGCAGCAGGTAGAACCGGCCGAGCCCGGCGAGCTCGGCGGCGACCACCAGCAACAGCATCGTCGCGCCATAGAACCCGGCGATCCAGCGGCGGCTGGCGGTGCCGAACAGCCGGGCGGTCGACTTCACCCCGATCAGCGCGTCGTCGGCGGTGTCCTGGTGCGCGTAGATGGTGTCGTAGCCGAGCGTCCAGCAGATGCCGGCGGCATAGAGCGCCAGCGGCGCGCCGAGAGCCGCGACGTCGAAGCCGCCGGCGACCGCGCTCCACCCCATCAGCGCGCCCCAGTTGAAGGTCAGGCCGAGGAAGAATTGCGGCCACCAGGTCACCCGCTTCATCAGCGGGTAGGGAAAGACCAGCAGCAGGGAGGCGATTCCGAGCGCGATCGTCGCCCGGTTGAACTGCAGCAGCACGACCAGCGACGCCAACAGCAGGGCGACCAGGAATCCGAGCGCCTGGGCGACGTTGACCGCGCCGCTGGGGATCGGCCGGGTGCGGGTGCGCGCCACCTTGGCGTCGAAGTCGCGGTCGAGGACGTCGTTGACGGTGCAGCCGGCGCCGCGCATCAGCACCGCGCCCAGGCCGAACAGCGCCGCCGGCCACAGGTCCGCCCAGACCGCGCCGGCCGGCTGGCGCGTAGCACCGGCGGCCAGGGCCAGCCCCCACCAGCAGGGCAGCAGCAGCAGCCAGGTGCCGATCGGCCGGTCGAGCCGCATCAGCCGCAGATAGGGCCGGGCCGGCGCCGGCGCGGCGCGGTCGATCCAGGAACGGTCCGGAATGTCGACGGGGTCGGCGTGCATGTCCCCGACCTTTAGGCTTCCCAACCGGCGAGGCAAGTCCTATTCGGTGACGCCATGGCTGCTGAGACACCGCGCGCCCGGCTGTTCGTCGACGTCCCGCTGGCCGCGGCGCGGCCGGTGCCGCTGGCCGCCGCCCAGGCGCACTACCTGCGCGCCGTGCTGCGGCTGGCGCCGGGCCGGAGGGTGGCGCTGTTCAACGGCGTCGACGGCGAGTGGCTGGCCCGGCTGACCGCCCTCGACCGCCGCGGCGGCTCGGCGGAGCCGCTGGCGCGGCGCCGGGAGCAGACGGCGTCCGGCGATCTCTGGCTCTGCTTCGCGCCGCTGAAGAAGTCGGCGACCGATTTCGTCCTCGCCAAGGCGACCGAGCTGGGGGCGGCGGTGCTGCAGCCGGTCCTCACCCGGCGGACCGAGGCCGCCCGTGTCAATCTGGAGCGCTATCGCGCGGCGACGGTCGAGGCGGCCGAGCAATGCGAGCGGCTGGACGTACCGGCGGTGCGCGAGCCCGTGCCGCTCGCCCGGCTGCTGGCGGATTGGCCGGCGGAGCGCGCGTTGCTGGTCTGCGCCGAGCGCGGCCCGGCAATGCCGATCGCCGAGGCGGCGGCGCGGCTTGCCGGGCGGCCGGCGGCGATCCTGATCGGGCCGGAAGGCGGCTTGGCGCAGTCCGAGCTTGACGGGCTCGGCGAACTGCCTTTTGTTCACGGCGTCAGCCTGGGGGCCCGTATCCTGCGGGCCGATACCGCGGCGGCGGCGGCCCTGGCCTGCTGGCAGGCGATCGCCGGCGACTGGCGGGAGCGGCCGCCGGATCGCGGCGACGGGCCAAGCGAAGGCGCCGCCGACACGGCGCCGTGACTTCAGCCGGATGGGCCCATGCCGAGTTCCGCCGCCATCACGCCCGACGACGCGCCGATCACCGACCGGCGCCAGCTCGTCGCCTATCTCGAGGCCGGCTGCAAGCCGGCGGAGCGGTGGCGGATCGGCACCGAGCACGAGAAATTCGCCTACCGCCTCGACGATCTGCGGCCGGTCCCCCATGCGGGGCCGAACGGCATCGGCGCGCTGCTCGAGGGGTTGACCCGGTTCGGCTGGGAACGGGTGCGCGAGGGCGACAATCTGATCGCCCTGACGGCGCCGGACGGCTGCTCGGTGACGCTGGAGCCCGGCGGCCAGGTCGAGCTCTCCGGCGCGCCGCTAGAGACCATCCACCAGACCTGCGACGAGGTGCATGAGCACCTGCGCCAGGTGCGCGAGGTCAACCGGGAACTCGGCCTCGGCATGCTCGGCCTCGGCTTCCAGCCGAAATGGGCGCGCGACGACATCCCCTGGATGCCCAAGGGACGCTACAAGATCATGCGCGCCTACATGCCGACGCGCGGCGGGCTCGGCCTCGACATGATGACGCGGACCTGCACGGTCCAGGTCAATCTGGACTTCGCCGGCGAGGCGGACATGGCGCGCAAGTTCCGCGTTTCGCTGGCGCTGCAGCCGATCGCCACGGCGCTGTTCGCCAACTCGCCCTTCACCGAGGGCCGGCCGAACGGTTTCCAGAGCTATCGCAGTCACATCTGGACCGATACCGACCCCGACCGCAGCGGCGACCTGCCCTTCGTGTTCGAGGACGGGTTCGGCTTCGAGCGCTATGTCGACTACATGCTCGACGTGCCGATGTACTTCGTCTATCGCGACGGCCGGTATGTCGACGCCTCGGGCCAGTCGTTCCGCGATTTCGTCGCCGGCCGGCTGCCGGCCTTGCCGGGCGAGGTGCCGCGTCAGGCCGACTGGGTCGACCATCTGACCACCGCGTTCCCGGAGGTGCGCCTGAAGCGCTTTCTGGAGATGCGCGGCGCCGATGGCGGCCCGTGGCGCAGCCTGTGCGCCCTGCCGGCGCTCTGGGTCGGCCTGCTCTACGACGGCACCGCCCTCGACGCGGCCTGGGACCTGGTGAAGGACTGGACCACGGAGGAGCGCGCCCGTCTGCGCGCCGAGGTGCCGCGCACGGCACTGCGCACGCCGTTTCGCGACCGGACGGTGCGCGACCTGGCCATGGAGGTGCTGGCGATCGCCCGCGCCGGCCTGGAAGGCCGCGCTCGCCACGACATGGTCGGCGAGAGCGAGGCGCATTTTCTCAACGCGCTTTGGACTATCGCCGAATCGGGCGAGACGCCGGCCGACGAGATGCTGCGTCGTTTCCGGACCGACTGGCAGGGTTCGATCGACCCGGTCTTCCGCGAATACGCCTACTGACCGCGACCGCCATGTGGAGAAACGCTGATTGGCGATGGGTGCGCGAATGGGCCGGGCGGGTGTTCCTCGCCGCCTTCCTGCTGGGTGTGTTCGTCCATTTGTCGGCGTCGCCCGTGGTGCGGCCGGGGGGCGTCATCGCCACCCTGCCGGCCGCGCTGCTGACCGCGCTCGCGGTCGCCGTTCCGGTCACCCTGATCGTCGGCGGCGCGCTGGCGCACTATTCCGACCGCAAGGGCCGGTTCCGGGGCTAGATAGGAAACGGGCGGCCCGTTACGGGCCGCCCGTTGTCTTCGGTGGCGACAGCGGGTCCGGACTTACGGCCAGTAGTACCGCACCGCTGTGATGCTGGCGATCGACAGGATCGTCGACAGCAGGACGATGGTGCCGCCGGAGTTGTTGTTGTCGCCGCCCTGGGTGTTGCCGACGCCGAGCGCGACCGGCATGGCAGCGACCAGGATCGCCAGCCACATCCAGGTCGCCCGGACGTTCAGCACATAGGTGCCCAAGGCCCAGACGATCAGCGGATGAACCGCCAATTTCAGCGCCGAGGCAACGAAGGCGCCCTGCATGTTGCCGCCCAGCGCGTACTTGGCGAGGATGCCGCCGAGCGCGAACAGGGCGCATGGCGCGGTGGCGTCGCTGATCAGATAGACGACCTTGCCGACATCGGCCGGCATGGTCAGGCCGACCTCCTTCAGCACCAGCCCCAACACCAGGGCGATCAGGATCGGGTTCTTGATCTGCTTGCTGACGACGCGCCCCAGGGATTGCGGGATATTGCCGGCGCTGCCCTTCCGCACGTCGTTGACCACGGTGGCGATCACCGCCATCAGCAGGCCGTGCAGGCCAAGGATGATCACCAGCGGAATCCGGAATCCACTGCCGAGCAGCAGCACGACGGTTGGTAGTGCCAGATGCATGACGTTGGAGTGTGAGGCGGCGGCGGCGATGAGGTTCGGCGAGCCGTCTCCGGCCATGCTGCGGGCGACGAACAGCCCGGCGACCATGGCGCCCAACGCGCCGACGAAATAGATCGTCAGCATCGGCCAGGCCAGTCCGAGATGCTGCTCGAGCGTCCGCCCGTTCTCGAAGCTGTAGCGGAACACGAACAGCGGGATCGCGACCGCGATCACGAAGCGCGACAACCCATCGGCGACGGCTTGCGAGATGTAATTGAACCGGACGGCGAGATAGCCGAGCAAGGCGACCGCGATGATCGGCAGAATCGTGAGGAAGACGTCTTGCATGATGGGAGCGCTCTGTTGCCAGCGGAATCGTCGCGCGCCGGTGCAGCGACCTGCAAGCCACGCGACAAGGCGTTCTGGCGGTTTACCAACCCAGGGTTAACCTGGCGTAAAGAGCGATGGCGGTTGTTAG
>JABDIP010000263.1 GCA_013003675.1 Inquilinus sp. | reverse complement strand
GGTCAGGCGCCAGAAAGTGAACATGGCGCTGAACAGCACGATCAGGTGGAACAGGTCCTGCAGCAGCTCCGGCGCCTTCATCAGCGTCATCTGCGCCGCCAGCCACACCGTCACCTGCGGCCGGCTCTCCGCGCGGCGCACCCGTTCGATGAAGTCGAACAGCATGATGACGGCGACCAGCACGAGCAGGAAGCTGAAGAACCAGACCAGGAACTGACGCGCCAGATAGCCGGACAGGGTCGCCGAGAGCCGCATCCGCCGCCTCCGTTCAGGTCGCGGCCGGCTGTCGCCGTGGGCGACGCGGCGGGCGCAGATACATCGCGGCCAGCCCGGCAAGAAACACGACCACCGGCAGGGCATACAACAGCGCGGTGAACGCGACCGAGGAGCGGGTCAGCGAGGTCGCCGCGAAAAAGCCGGCCTGTACCAGCACGACCACGATCAGGGCGCTGGCCAGACGTTTGCCCTGGCCGCGCCGGTTGTAGTCGCCGGACAGCAGGGCGCCGAGCGCCACCGCCACGAAGCAGAAGGCCAATAGGGGCGTCGACAGGAGCTGGTGGCCGACGCTCTTCAGCCGCGCGTATTCGGCCACGTCGCGCGGATTGTCGAGGTCGGGAAACAGCAGGCCGCCGATGAAGCGTTCCTTCGCCCGCTGCCAGGGCGGGCCCAGTTCGGGCTCGAGGATTTGCAGGTTCAGGGCATACTGCTCGAAATAGAGTGTCGTCAGCCGGCCCGTCTCGCGGTCGAGCTGCTGGCGGTTGCCGCCGAACATCATCACGCGGGTTCCGGCCTCGGTCTGCGCCACGACGCCGCGATCGGCGATCATCGTTACCGGATCGTCCGGTTGCCGGTTGTCGTGAATCAGAATCCCGTCGAGTTCGCCATTGCGTGTCCGCTCGCGGAAATAGACCGTGACGCCGGTCGCGACCTCGTTGAACTGGCCGGCGCGCAGGAAAACCGTGGCGTATTCCGACTCCACCAGCTCCTGCAGCTTGCGATAGTCCTGATTGGCGAGCGGCAGCACCAGCAGGTTCATGGCATAGCCGATGCCGGCCACCACCAGCGCCAGCGCCAGGGCCGGGCGGGCCAGGCCGAGCGGGCTGATCCCAACCGCCCGCATGACCACCATCTCGGTATCGCTTAGCATGCGGTTGTAAGTGAACAGCACCGCGCAGACGAGCCCGATGGGCATCACGAAGGACAGGAAGTTCGGCAGCGTGTCGGCCACCATGCGCAGGAAGATGTAGAACGGTGCGGAGCCATCGACGATGATTTCGATCAGCCGCAGGGACTGGGTCAGCCAGATCGCGAAAGTCAGGATCGCCGTCGCCATCACCGTGGCGACGACGAGATGACGGAATATGTAAAGGCTGATACGGTCCATCACCTCATATCCGGGCGCCCGGTCTCCAGCTCCTCGCCAGGGCTGTACGCTGTTGCCCGGCCCTATCGCAAGCATTCCGACGAGGAGTATCCATGAAGATCAGCTTTGCCGCGCCGGCGATGCCGAAATCCGGCGCTCTCGTTGTCGGCATTGGCGCCGGCCGCAAACCGACCCAGGCGGCGGCGGAGATCGACAAACTCTGCGACGGGATGCTGACGCGGGCGATCAAGGCGAGTTCCAAATTCTCCGGCAAGGCGGATGAGTTGCTTCCCGTCGTCGCCCCGCCCGGTGTCCCGGTGGATCGCATCATCCTCGTCGGATTGGGCGATCTTAAGGCGCTCGATGCCGTCGCCCTCCAGCGCATTGGCGGCGGGCTGACCGCCCATCTCAACCAGGTCGGGGCCAGCGCGGCGGCGGTCCGCCTCGATGGGGTCCCCGCGGGCAAGCTGGCACCGGGCGACGCCGCGGCCGAGGTCGCGCTCGGCGCCCGCCTGCGCAGCTATCGTTTCGACAAGTACCGTACCAAGGAGAAGCCGACGGCCAAGCCGACACTCGCTCGGCTGACGGTGATGACCGACGCCGATGCTGCCGCCAAGAGCGCCTTCGTGGATCGCGACAAGCTCGCCGACGGTGTCTTCCTGACCCGCGATCTCGTCTCGGAACCGGCCAATATCCTGCACCCGGAGAGCTTTGCCGCCCGCTGCCAGAAGCTGAGCGAGTTGGGCGTCGAGGTGGAAGTGCTGGACGAGAAGAAGATGCGCAAGCTCGGCATGGGTGCGCTGCTCGCCGTCGGCCAGGGCTCCGTCCACGAAAGCCAACTCGTCGTCATGCAATGGAACGGCGCCCCGAAGGCCAAGGACAAGGCGCCGCTTGCCGTCGTCGGCAAGGGCATCACCTTCGACACCGGCGGCATCTCGCTGAAGCCCGGCGCCGGCATGTGGGACATGAAATGGGACATGGGCGGCGCCGGCGTGGTCACTGGGCTGATGGCCGCGCTGGCCGGTCGCAAGGCCAAGGCCAACGTGGTCGGCGTCGTCGCCCTGGCGGAGAACATGCCGGCCGGCAATGCGCAGCGGCCGGGCGACATCGTCACCTCGATGTCGGGGCAGACCATCGAGGTCCTGAATACCGACGCTGAGGGCCGCCTCGTCCTCGCCGACGCGCTCTGGTACACGCAGGACCGTTTCAAGCCGACGGCGATGATCGACCTGGCGACGTTGACCGGAGCGATGATGGTGGCGCTCGGGACCCATCAGGCCGGTGTCTTCGCCAACAACGACGCGCTGTCCAAGCGGCTGGTTGCCGCCGGTGCCGCGGTCGGCGAGAAGCTGTGGCCGATGCCGGTCGGCGACGAATACGACCGCGAGATCGACTGCGACGCCGCCGACATGAAGAACATCGCCAGCGGCCGGTGGGGGGGTGCGAGCATCGGCGCGGTCTTCCTGCAGCGTTTCGTCAACAAGGTGCATTGGGCGCATCTCGACATCGCCGGCGTAACCTGGAGCGACAAGGACAAGCCGACGACGCCGCGGGGCGCCACCGCCTTCGGCGTCCGCCTGCTCGACCGCTTCGTCGCCGACCATTACGAGGGCTCCTAAGGCGCCGCGGCGCTGGCCGCCGATGACCGAAATTCGCTTCTATCACCTGCAGCGAAAATCGCTCGAGCAGGCGTTGCCGCAGCTCCTGGAGAAGTGCGTTGAGCGCGGATGGCGGGCGGTGACGATGGCGAGTTCGGAGGAGCGCGCGGAGGCGCTGACCCAGCACCTCTGGACCTACGACGATCGGGGGTTTCTGCCCCATGGCAATGCCCGCGACGGCGCCGCCGAGGACCAGCCGATCTGGCTGACCGCCAGCGACGAGAACCCGAACGGCGCCACCGTGCTGTTCCTTGTCGACGGTGCCGTCTCGGCGCGCGTCGGCGACTTTGACCTCGTCTGCGAGGTCTTCGACGGCAACGACCCGGACGCCATTGCCGCCGCCCGCGCCCGCTGGCAGGCATACCGCGACACCGGCCACAAGCTGGCCTATTGGCAGCAGTCCGAGGCAGGCGCCTGGGAGCAGAAGCAGACGGCGGGCGGCTAGCAGGCTGCTGAAGAATCGGCTTTGAGGGTCGATTTTCGCCTGTTTGGTTGTTGCAGGCGCTGCCTCTTGGCGGGCTTTGAGGTGTTTTTTCTCTTGGACAAGAGGGTTTTCGGCATTCCGG
>JABDIP010000243.1 GCA_013003675.1 Inquilinus sp. | reverse complement strand
CTTGCACCCTGGACGCGAATGCCATAGCTTCCCCGCACCTCGAACGGAGGAGGGACCGTCATGATGTCAAATTGCTGGAACCTCACCAACGCCGGGTAACAGGCCCCGCGTTTTCGGCAGGTCCGCGGCTGGCGCCTCCTCGTTCGGCACGCCGCAAACTCAAGACTAGATCCGGCCCCAACCGCGACGCGTGAGCGTCGGGCGCGGCGCCGTCTCTCCTCTCCGAATCACGCCTGACCTGGCACTGACCCGCTTCGTCGCGGCCGGCTTTAGCCGTCCGCGTCGTCGTGCCGTCCGCTTTGCCGCGGACGGTATCCGCAACCACCGGTGACATAGGAGGAAGATATGATCGACCGGTCACTCGCCCATCTGGGCGCCCGCCTGCGGCCCCTGGCCATTGTGCTGTTTCGCCTCGCGGCCCGATTGGCGCCGCAGGCCAGACGGCGGCGCAACCGGCCGCTGGCGATTCACGGGCTCAGCCCGCATTTGAGACGGGACATCGGACTCGACCGATAACCCGTTGGGGTGGCACGATTTCGTGCCGCCCCTCCTTGCCTCGTGCCAAGCCGGGGGCGGACTGCTAAGGTCCGGCCATTCCGCCGCCTCCAGCCGTCGACCCGCCATTGCCCGACAGCGCGCCCAAATCCACCGATCCACCGGCGACGCCGATGATGAAGCAGTTCCTGGAGGCCAAGGCGGCCTATCCGGACTGCCTGCTGTTCTTTCGCATGGGCGATTTCTACGAGCTGTTCCTCGACGACGCGGTCCAGGCGGCGGCGGCGCTCGATATCACGCTGACCAAGCGCGGCCGCCACGACGGCGACGACATCCCGATGGCCGGGGTGCCGGTCCATGCCCACGAGGCCTACCTTGCCCGGCTGATCCGCAAGGGTTTCCGCGTCGCCGTCTGCGAACAGGTCGAGGACCCGGCGGAGGCCAGGAAGCGCGGCGGCAAGACCCTGGTCCGCCGCGAGGTGGTGCGCGTCATCACCCCCGGCACGATCACCGAGGACAGCCTGCTGGAGGCGCGGGCCAACAACTTCCTGGTCGCGCTGACCGAGGCCGGCGGCGGGCTCGGCCTCGCCGCGGTCGACATCAGCACCGGCACCCTGCTGGTCGAGCCGACGGCGCCGGACCGCCTGCCGGCCGCCCTGGCGCGGCTCGATCCCGGCGAAGTGCTGGTGCCGGAACGGCTGATCCAGCGGCCGGAGCTGTTCGAGCTGTTCGGCGAATGGCGCCACCGGTTGACCGTGCAGCCGACCAGCCGCTTCGACAGCGAAAATGCCCGCGCCCGGCTGCTGTCGCTGTTCAACGTCGCCACCCTGGACGCCTTCGGCAGCTTCGGACGGGCGGAGATCGCCGCCGCCGGGGCGCTGATCGACTATGTCGAGCTGACCCAGAAGGGCAGATTGCCGCGCATCTCGCCGCCGCGCCGGCCGGCGGACGGGGCGGCGCTGGAAATCGACGCGGCGACCCGCCGCAATCTGGAACTCGCGCGCACCCAGTCCGGCGAGCGCCAGGGCAGCCTGCTCGCCACCATCGACCGCACCGTCACCGGCGGCGGCGCCCGGCTTCTGGCCGCCCATCTGGCGGCGCCGCTGACCGATCCGGCGGCGATCGGCCGCCGCCTCGACGCGGTCGGCCTGTTCGCCGAGCAGGAGAGCCTGCGCCGCGACCTGCGCGGCCATTTGCGCGGCTGTCCGGACCTCGAGCGCGCCGCCGTCCGGCTGGCGCTCGGCCGCGGCGGCCCGCGCGATCTCGCCGCTGTGCGCGACGCGTTGAACGCCGCGGCGACGATCCGGGACCGGCTCGCCGATCCGGGCCCGATCCCGCTGCCGCCGCTGGTGGCCGAGGCGGCCGAGGGTCTCGGCGACCATCGCGCCTTGACCGAACGGCTGGGCCGGGCGCTGGCGCCCGAGCCGCCGGTGCTCGCCCGCGACGGCGGCTTCATCGCCGCCGGCTATGCCGAGGAGCTGGACCGCCTGCGCACCCTGCGCGACCAATCGCGCCGGCTGATGGCCGACTTGCAGGCCCGCTATGCCGAGGCGACCGGGATCGCCGGGCTGAAAATCCGCCACAACAACGTGCTCGGCTATTTCGTCGAGGCGACGCCGACCCACGCGGCGAGGCTGACCCAGCCGCCGCACGAGTCGGTCTTCATCCACCGCCAGACCCTGGCCAGCGCCGTGCGCTTCACCACGACCGAGCTGGCCGAGCTGGAACGCGCCATCGGCGAGGCGGCCGACAAGGCGTTGGCGCTGGAGCTGGGCCTGTTCGCCGAACTGGTCGCCGCGGTCGACGCCCGGGCCGAGCCGGTCGCCGAGGCGGCGCGGGCGCTGGCGGCGCTCGACGTCGCCGCCGCCAATGCCGAACTGGCGGTCGACCGGCGCTATGTCCGCCCGGTGGTCGACGACAGCCGGGAACTCGAGATCGTCGGCGGGCGCCACCCGGTGGTCGAGGCGGCGCTCGACCGCGGCGCCTTCGTCGCCAATGACTGCGCGCTGACGGCGGACGACCGGCTGTGGTTGCTGACCGGCCCGAACATGGCCGGCAAATCGACCTTCCTGCGCCAGGTTGCGCTGATCGCCGTGCTCGCCCAGATGGGCAGCTTCATCCCCGCCGACCGCGCCCGGATCGGCGTCGTCGACCGACTGTTCAGCCGGGTCGGCGCCTCCGACGACCTCGCCCGCGGCCGCTCCACCTTCCTGGTCGAGATGGTCGAGGCGGCGGCGATCCTGAACCAGGCGGAGGCGCGCGCGCTGGTCATCCTCGACGAGATCGGCCGCGGCACGGCCACCTTCGACGGCCTGTCGATCGCCTGGGCGGCGGTGGAGCATCTGCATGCGGTGAACCGCTGCCGGGCCCTGTTCGCCACGCACTACCACGAGCTGACCGCGCTTTCGGCGACCCTGCCGGCCTTGTCCTGCCATTCGATGCGGGTCAAGGAATGGCAGGGCGATATCGTCTTCCTGCACGAGGTGGCGCCGGGCTCGGCCGACCGCTCCTACGGCATCCACGTCGCCAAGCTGGCCGGCCTGCCGCCGAAGGCGCTGGCCCGCGCCAGCGCGGTGCTGGAGGCGCTGGAACAGGGCGAACAGGGCCGCAATGTCGCCCGCTTGGCCGACGATTTGCCCCTGTTCAGCGCCGCCCGCGCGCCCTCCCGCGACGAACCGCCGGCCTCTTCGGAGATCGAGGCGCTGCTGGCCGCCACCGATGCCGACGCGTTGACCCCGCGCCAGGCCCTCGACCTGCTCTATGCGCTGAAGGCGAAGCTGCGGTGAGGCGGGGCCGGCTCGGCCCGCTGGCGATCCTGCTTGCCGGCATCGGGCTGCTCGCCGCCATCATTGCCGTCCCGGTACTGCTGTTCGCCTATGTCGGTGCCGGCAATGCCATCGCGGTGAGCCCGTCGGGGCTGCGCTACCGCCTGCTGATCGCCGGAACGCCGATCGAGACGATGCCGCGAATCGCCGAGCTGGAGGACGGCCTGTTCTTCTTCTACAGCGCCCGCGACGGCACCGCGGCGGAGACCCGTGGTGTCCGCTACGCCAGCGGCGCGAGTCCCGAGAGCGTGCTTGCCGCCTATTCCAGCGCCTGCACGGAGGGAGCGTTCGGACCCGGCGGCCGCGTCGCCGAGGCCGGTTCCGGCTCTCTCTCCTGCCGATCCGACGAGGCCGTCGGCACGGTCCGTCTGGTCGGCGAAGCCGGTGCCTTGTGGGTCACCGTCGAATTCGCCTCGCCCTGACGGTTCGGCAAATCGACCGGCACGTCCGCCGCGGCGCCGCGAGGCGAGGCGGGGCAGCCTTGCCGAATCGGCGGAATTCCCTACATTATCCGGCGCTATGACCGCTTCTTCCCCTGGGATCGCCGGCAAGGGCCGCGACGGTACCGACATCCACACCGCCGCCCGGCTGCTGGGCGTGCAGGTCGAGACGCTGCGCAAGCGGCTGCAGCGGGGCGGCATCGAGGGATACAAGGCGGCCGACGGCACCTGGCGGGTGGTGCTGGACGACGCCGATATGCAGGCACCGGATTCCGCCGGCGACGAGCCGGGAACGGCGCGGTTGCTGGCCGAGATCGCCGAGATCCGCGAGCAGGCGGCCGAGCTGGCCGAGGAGACGCGGCGGACGGCCACTTTGCTGACCGACACCCGGGCCGCCGTCGATCGGCTGCAGCGGCTGATCGAAGCGATCCAGCAGCCGTCCGCCGACCCGGGCCGCGACGAGCAGTTGCGGCCGGTTATGATGGCGGTGCTGGAGTACCTGAAGAAAACGAGGGAGTAGGGCGCGGCCGGTCCGCCGATGGCGGTGCCGGAGTGCGGCACCGCTGCTCCGGCCGCGCGCGAGGGAGCCAGGG
>JABDIP010000027.1 GCA_013003675.1 Inquilinus sp. | reverse complement strand
ATTGTGAATTGCGAGGCTTCGCCTCCTGCAATTCACAATTCAAGACCTGACCCCATGCCCCCGCCGTCCCTTCACGCTGGTCGACCCGCCTCTCTCACCATGGTCGCCGAAAGCTGCAGGAGCTGGCGGTCGTGCAGGCGTGACAACGCGGCCAGCGAGACGACGGCGCCGGCCAGGGCGAGGAACATGTCCCACTGGGTGTCCCAGACATCGCCCTGGGTGCCGAGGAAGGCTTCGGCCGCGCCACCGGCGAGCAGCGCCGCCCACCATTCGATCAGCTCGTAGAACGCGCTGAAGGCGAGGCAGACGGACACCACCAGCAGCGGCAGCCAGCGGCTGCCGGCCAGCGGCGAGCGGCGGATCAGGATCTCCCGCGCCAGGATCGCCGGCACGAAACCCTGCGCCAAATGGCCGAGCCGGTCGTAGGGGTTGCGCGCCAGGTCGAAGAGGTCCCGCACCCAGAAGCCAGGCGGCACCTCGGCATAGGTGTAATGGCCGCCAAGCATCAGGATCAGCGCATGGACGAACAGCAGCCGATAGAGCAGCGGCGTCAGCGGGAAGGCGCCCGCGGTGGCGGTCAGCAGCGCCGCGCCGATCGCCACCGGCGCCACCTCCAGCGCCCAGGTCAGCCGGGCGGCCGGGCCGATGCCGGACACGACCAGGGCGGCCAGCGCCAGCGCGAGCAGGACCAGCGGCTCAGTGCGGTTCATGCCGGTCTCGTTCATCGCCGCCCCTCCTCCGCCTCGGCCGCATTGCCGCAGGGTCCCAGTCCGTAGCACTATACGGCGCAAGGATATGAAGAATCGCAAGATCGGGAGGGAACCGCCATGGCGGGCGACAGGACGGGCGACAAATCCAGGCGGCTGCGCAGCCAGGACTGGTTCGACAATCCCGACAGCGCCGACATGACGGCGCTCTATATCGAGCGCTATCTCAACTACGGGCTGACCCGGGGCGAACTGCAATCGGGCAAGCCGATCATCGGCATCGCCCAGACCGGCAGCGACCTGGCACCCTGCAACCGCCACCACCTCGACCTCGCGGTCCGGGTCAAGGACGCCATCCGCGCCGCCGGCGGCATCCCGCTGGAGTTTCCCACCCATCCGATCCAGGAGACCGGCAAGCGGCCGACCGCGGCGCTCGACCGCAACCTCGCCTATCTGTCGCTGGTCGAGGTGCTGTACGGCTATCCGCTCGACGGGGTGGTGCTGACCACCGGCTGCGACAAGACCACGCCGGCCTGCCTGATGGCCGCCGCCACCATCGACATCCCGGCCATCGTGCTGTCCGGCGGGCCGATGCTGGACGGCCATTACAAGGGCAAGCTGGCCGGCTCCGGCACCGTGGTCTGGGCGGCGCGGCAGCAACTGGCCACCGGCGAGATCGATTACGAGCAGTTCATGGACATGGCATGCGCCTCGGCGCCGAGCATCGGCCATTGCAACACCATGGGCACCGCCAGCTCGATGAACGCGCTGGCCGAGGCGCTGGGCATGTCGCTGCCCGGCTGTGCCGCCATCCCCGCCCCCTATCGCGAGCGCGGCCAGATGGCCTATGCCTCCGGCCTGCGCATCGTCGAGATGGTGCATGAGGATCTGAAGCCGTCGAAGATCCTGACCAGGCAGGCCTTCGAAAACGCCATCGGCGTCGCCTCGGCGATCGGCGCCTCGTCGAACTGCCCGCCGCACATCATCGCCATCGCCCGGCATATGGGCGTGGACCTCGATCTGGAGGATTGGCAGCGGGTCGGCCACGATTTGCCGTTGCTGGTCAACATGCAGCCGGCCGGCGAGTATCTCGGCGAGGCCTTCCACCGGGCCGGCGGCATCCCGGCCGTGATCGCCGAGCTGATCGGCGCCGGGCGGTTCCACAACGACGCGCTGACCGTCTCCGGCCGCACCATGGGGCAGGAGCACGACCGGCCGATGGAGGTCGACCGGGCGGTGATCCGGCCGTACGACGACCCGCTGATGGCGGCGGCCGGCTTCGTGGTCATGTCGGGCAACCTGTTCGACGGCGCGGTGATGAAGACCTCGGTCATCGACGACGAATTCCGCGAGCGCTACCTGTCGGAGCGGCCGTGAAGGCGTGTTCGAAGGCCGCGCCATCGTCTTCGAGGGGCCGGAGGACTATCACGCCAACATCGAGGACCCGGCGCGGGACATCGACGCCCACTGCATCCTGGTGATCCGCGGCTGCGGCCCGATCGGCTATCCCGGCGCCGCGGAGGTGGTGAACATGTCGCCGCCGGCGCATTTGATCAAACAGGGCGTCACCGAGCTGCCCTGCATCGGCGACGGGCGGCAGAGCGGCACCTCCGGCAGCCCCTCGATCCTGAACGCCTCGCCGGAGAGCGCGGCCGGCGGCGGCCTCGCCCTGCTGCGCACCGGCGACCGGATCAGCGTCGACCTCAACACCCGCCGGGTCGATCTGCTGGTCGACGAGGCGGAACTGGCGGCGCGGCGGGCGGCCTACGATCCGCCGGAGCTGGTGAACCAGACCCCGTGGCAGGAGATCCAGCGCCGCATGGTCGGCCAACTCTCCACCGGCGCCTGCCTGGAACCGGCGGTGCTGCATCTGCGCGTGGTGGCGACCCACGGCACGCCGCGTCATTCGCATTAGGGGGACATAGTAGATCGCAGATCATCAAGACATAACAATGCCTCCATAGGCCTCTTATTTTGCCCCTCCCGTCCGCCCAAAGCGATCTGCAATCCATTTCTTTGTAGTGAGCCACAACTGGCCTATGAATGCTGATGAACTACCATCAGAAGGTGGCCAATCATTGGCTTTCTTCATCTCTCCGATTCTAACGTTTAGATGTTTCTCAAACTGACAAAGCTCGTGCTCCTCGAGTTTTGCCCATTCCGCATACCTACTCTCCAACAGAGTCCGCAGTTCATCAAATCTCACAACTTCAGCAAGGGCGTGAATCAAATGCGCTCGACGCCCTGTCTCTGGACTATCCATCGTTTTCCTAAAGGGATTCGGAACTTCACTCGCACTTGGCCAGGCAATCACTTCGACGCCCAGTGAACTGAATATTGTAGGTCTTTCATTTTGAAGCGTCAGTAGCAATTCATGAGCAATCTGCCTAATGGACTGATGTACAATACTATCATTTTGTTTCTCTTCCGATCCGTCGGCTCCTTTTTTATACCTGATGAGATTAAGGCCCTCTCCCGACTTGAATTCATCATAGATACTCGGGAGATTCTGGTCTACGTGAGCTCCACCGTCTTTATTTGCGGCCCAAAGAACAAGATCCTTCCGACTCAAAGTGCTCCCGCCACTGTGTCGAATCTGGGCTTCATTCCACCAGTCGTTGAAAGGTTTTTCATCAACATTGACGTCCGGCCTCTTCGACCACCAAAAATTGGGGCGATAACCATATTTAATTCCCAATACAACCAGACCGAAATCGTCGGTTGCTCCAGGGGAAAGAAGAGGACTTGTATTCACAAAACCTATTTTCTTAAGACTAAGCAACGTCAGCAGCGATTCACTTTTTAGCGTATCATGAACAAGAACTCTAATGGTCGTTGCTATTCGTTTGAATTCAGATTCGTTGTATCGGATGGAGTCCTCCGTATGCCAGTCTGGATCGTAATACTTACATGAACCAATTAGGAACGAGATCTGTTCTGACAGATGCGTTTCCAGTTCATTCTTTGTTATCTTCCTGGTCCCTGACTTTTTCTTCACATCTGTCATTTGGGTCGATGTCCTCCAGGTCAGTATGAACTAGAAACTCAATTGTCAATTATATTGGCTGCCTAATAAAAAAGTTCTATTAGCAATAGTGCTTCTTAATCGCAACTCGGCATCCAACGAAAATAGATTTTCCACAATGAGGACTCAAGGATTCTTTTAGTTAAGACCAATTATCTTAAATGCTGCTTTCGTTATTTCTGCCAAAAAGAACGATTCGTTCCTTTGGCATTGCCTGCGCCCTTTTGTGGCTAGTACGTGGTTGAAACACCTGACAATATCACCTTGCTCAGTGCTGGAAAAAGGGATGGAACATAAGGATGAAAGCATTTCTCGCCGTCCTTGTTGTGACGCTGTCGGCATTTGCCGTCAGAGCCGAACCCGCCCAGATCGGCCCCCGCGCCGCCTGGCTGGTGGACCAAATGGACGAGGGCCCGCTGAAGGCGGAGCTGGCGCAATGCCTGGCCGGGCCGTTCGAGCGAAGCCGGTTTTCCATCGGCCATCGCGGGGCGGCGCTGCAGTTCCCGGAGCATACCCGGGAATCCTATGTGGCGGCGGCGCGGATGGGGGCCGGAATCGTCGAGTGCGACGTGACCTTCACCGAGGACCGCGAGCTGGTCTGCCGGCACTCGCAGTGCGATCTGCACACCACGACGAATATCCTGGCCATCCCGGCGCTGGCGGCGACCTGCCGGCAGCCCTTCAGCCCGGCCGATCCGGCGACCGGCGCCAAGGCCACGGCCGAGTGCTGCGCCAGCGACATCACCCTGGCCGAGTTCCGCCAACTGACGGCTAAGATGGACGCCGCCGACCGGAACGCGACGACGCTCGAAGGCTATATGAACGCGACCGCCCCCTGGCGCACCGACCTGTATGCCGGCACCGGCACGCTGCTGACCCATGCCGAGAGCATCGCCCTGCTCGACGGGCTAGGTGTCGACTTCACGCCGGAGTTGAAGGCGCCGGCGGTGGCGATGCCGTTCCAGGGCGAATACGGCCAACGGGACTATGCGCAGGCGCTGATCGACGAGTACAAGGCGGCCGGCATCGAGCCGGGCCGGGTGTTCGCGCAATCCTTCGACCTGGACGATGTGCGGTACTGGATCGCCGCCGAGCCGGACTTCGGCGCCCAGGCGGTGTATCTGGACGGCCGCTATGGCGATGACGGCTTCGACGTGATCGATCCGTCGAGTTGGCAGCCCGGCATGGACGAGCTGGCGGCGGAGGGGGTGAATATCCTGGCGCCGCCGCTGTGGATGCTGCTGGCACTGGACGGCGAGCAACGGATGGTGCCGTCGGCCTATGCCGGTGCCGCCAAGGCGGCGGGCCTCGACCTGATCGCCTGGACCCTGGAGCGCTCCGGCCCGCTGGCCGGCGGCGGCGGCTGGTACTATCAGAGCGTGAAGCCCGCCATCGACGGCGATGGCGATTTGTTCGCGGCGCTCGACGTGCTGGGGCGCGAGGTCGGGGTGCGCGGCGTGTTCTCCGACTGGCCGGCGACGACGACGTTCTACGCCAACTGCATGGGGCTGGAATAGCCGGCCCATTGCCATAGGCCGATCTTGTCGGTTGCAGAG
>JABDIP010000219.1 GCA_013003675.1 Inquilinus sp. | reverse complement strand
ACGCGGCGCTGGGCTGGCCGCCGCTGTCGCTCTGGCTGCCCTATGCGCTGTATCGCGCCAGCCATCTCGCGCACCACAACAACGATCGGCTGACCGAACCGTTGGCCGACCCGGAGAGCTTCTACGTTACGCCGGCGGAATGGTCGCGCAGCGGCCCGGCAAGACGGGCGCTGCTGTGGGCCAATCGCACGCTGATCGGGCGGCTCGCCTTCGGGCCGGCGCTGATCGCCGGCCGATTTCTCGGCGCCGAGGCGCGCGCGATTGCGCGCGGCGTGCCCGGCCGGCGCGGGCTGTGGGCACGGCACGCGCTGGAGGTGACGGCGGTGCTGGTCTGGGTGGTGGCGGTGTGCGACATCCCGCTTTGGCTCTATCTGGCCGGTTTCTGTTACCCGGGTCTGTCGCTTACCCTGCTGCGCTCCTACGCCGAGCACAGGCCGGCGGTCGATCCGGCCGACCGGACGGCGGTGGTGCGGGCGGGTCCGATCTTCGGCCTGCTGTTCCTCAACAACAACCTGCATGTCGCCCATCACGCCCGTCCCGGCCTTGCCTGGTACCGGTTGCCGGCCCTCAACCGGCGGATCGACGGCGACCGGCGGGCGGCGATCGGTGCCGGCTGGTACCGGGGTTATGGCGCGCTGGCTTGGCGGCACCTGCTGCGGCCGCTCGACCACCCGGCCCATCCCCATGCCGGTATCTCACCCGAGGCGGCGGAGAACCGATGACCGGCCGCGCCAGCCTGCCGATGTACGACCTGCCCGAGCTGCGGGCGGCGCAGGACGATCTGTGGCGGTCGCTCGCCGGCGCGTTCCGCGCCGCGGGCGTCGGCGGCGTTCCCGGCCGGCTGACCCGCGACCGCCCGGTGGCGGCGCTCTGGCGCGACCGCGACCTGCTGTTCAGCCAAAGCTGCGGCTATCCGCTGACCCACGACTTCGCCGACTGGCTGCGGCCGGTGGCGACGCCGGTCTATGCCGCCGAGGGCTGCGACGGGCCCCTCTATCGCAGCGCTGTGGTCGTGCCGGCGGACAGCGCGGTGGAAAGCCTGGCCGACTGCCGGGGCGCCGTCTGTGCGGTGAACGGCTGGGGCTCGCTCTCCGGCTGGCATGCCCTGGCCGCCCTGGCCGCCCCGCTGGTGCCGGATGGCGGATTCTTCGGTGCGGGGCAGGTGACCGGCGGCCATCTCGCCAGCCTCGCGGCGGTTGCCGAGGGCCGGGCCGGGCTGGCGGCACTGGATGCGGTGAGCTGGGCGTTGTTCCAACGGCACCGGCCGGCGCTGGCGCGGCGGGTGCGGGTGTTGTGCTGGACCGAACCGGCGCCCGGATTGCCCTTCGTGACCCGCGCCGATGCCGACGGGCGGCTGCTGGACGGGTTGCGTGCCGGGGTCGCCGCCATGCTGGCGGATGCCGATGCGGCGGCGGCGCGGCGGGCGCTGCTGATCGACGGGGCGGAGCCGCTGACAGAGGCGGACTACGCGCCGGTTCCCGAAATTGCGCGGCGTGGCGCGACCCTGCGGTTGCCGGCCTTCGAAGCCGCCTGAACGGAATTTGCCCTAGAACCCCCGTGCCGGCATGGCCGGATCGCGTTGCAGCCAATCGTCGGCCGGATAGTGGCAGGCGCCGTCGATCAGGTGCAGGGCATAGGCGTGACGCGACCGGTCGGAGCGGTTCGGACCGCTCAGATGCGGCAGCGCGCCGTGCAGCACGATCAGCGTGCCCCGGGGCACTTCCAGCGGCACGATGCCGGTGTCGGGGAAGGGGGTCGGGTCGAACACATCGAAATTGACACCGCCCTCCGGAAACCGGCGAAACCGTTTCTTCAGCCCCAGCCGGTGGCCGCCGGGCAGGGCCTGCAGGCAGCCATTCTCCAGCGTTGCGTCCTGCAGGGCGAACCACAGCCCGACGACGCTCTGCGGTTCGGTCCACAGGAAGGTCGCATCCTGGTGGCAGACCACTTCGCCGCCGATGCGCGGCTGCTTGAAGATGTACATCGACTGCAACAGCAGCGGCCGGGCGATGCCGAGACCGGCGGCGATGGCGGCGAGGCGGGGATCGCGCGAGAAATCGTCGAAGACCGGATCGAGATCGTGCAGCGCGTGGCCGATCTTGTTGATCGACAACGCCTTGTCGCCGCGCATGTTGCCATCCTCGTCATGGGCCTCCGCCTCGAAGAAGAAGCGGATCTTGTCGCCGGAGGAGAGGAAATAATCGTCCGTCGTTCGCGTCTGGTCGGTGGTCGAGAACACCGAACGCACGGAATCCGGATCGAACGTCTCGACCAGGGCGGCGGCGCGGGCGATCAACGCGTCGCAGGCCTCCGGCGAGGCGAAGCCCTCAAGCACGAGGAAGCCGTCCCGGTCGAAATCGGCGAGCTGAGCGGCGGACAGACCCATGCGAACACTCCCGGGCGGCGCGGCCGTCAGCCTAGGCGCCACGCGGGTTCCCCGGCAAGTCCACTAGACGCAGCAGCGCTCGGCCTCGGCGGTCGCCTCGGTCCCGCACGGGGTGTCGCCGCAGCAGGCCGACGCCGGAGCGACCGTGTCGCTGTCCTTGCCGTAGGTCGTCAGGTCGCCGGTGGTGTGGAAGGTCTCCCAGGGAACGCCGGTCGGGTCGGTGGCCCAGGTCTTGTCGGAGCGGGCATAGCAGCACTCCGTCTGGTGTTGCTCGACCACGGCCTGCCCGGCCTCGGCCAGCCGGTGGGTGACCGCCGCCAGCTCCTCGGCGCTGTCGACCTGGATGCCGAGATGGTCGACGCCCGGCGCGCGGCCGCGCTGGGCGAGGGCGAAATTGACCCGCGGGTCGTCGAGCATCCATTTCGCGTAGTCCGCATGCCGCACCGTCGGTTCGGCCCCGAACAGGGTGCGGTAGAAGGCGATCGAACGGTCGAGATCCTCGACCGCCAGATTAACGTGCAGGCGTTGCATCCTCGGTGTCCTCCGGCTGGCGGCGGGTCTTCCCGCGGCAGCAATTCTCGGTGAGAAATCCCATCAGCGTGTTCATGGCCGCGAAGTCGGCGGCGTAGACGATCGACCGGCCATTCCGCCAATGGCGAACCAGGCCGGATTGACGCAGCTGGGTCAGGTGAAACGACAGGGTGGCGCCGGGCATGTCCAGCCGCCGGCCGACCATCCCGGCAGGCAGACCGCGCGGACCGACCTCGACCAGCAGGCGGAAGATCGCCAACCGGCTCTCCTGGGCGAGCGCGGCAAGCGCCCCGACGGCATTCCTCATTTCCATATTTCCAGAATATTCGAAATGCTGGCGGGTGACAAGGCGCAATCCGGAGCGCCGACGGGCCGCCCGGTCCTGTCTCGCCGATCGTCAGGGGCTCAAAAAGGGCTCGGGAGCCGGCCCTGAAAGCGTCGGCTCCCGATTCTCGCTCGATTCCGGGGTTCGCCACCCGCGGTCGTGACGCCCGCCGGAGTCGCCACAAGTGCTTTGCGGCGGCTATATCGTCGCCGGAGTGATCCGACCACGTGAGCGCAGACTGCGCCCTTCCGGACCGGCGGTCAAGCCGGTAGCCGTGCGGTGCAGCATGGAATATCGGCCGCCGGATGCGCTTCCGGCGCCGGCCCGATCCGTCCGTGCAAGCCGGCCAGCCCGTCGGCCGCCAGGGCGGCGACGAGCAGCCGGTGCGGCGCCTCGCCGGGCATGTCCAGGCCGCGCGGCGGCGCCGGATCGAAACCGAACTGGCCGTAGTAGGAGATTTCGCCGACCAGCAGGGCGGCGCGGTGGCCGGCGGCGGCGGCCATCGCCATCGAACGTCGGATCAGGCCGTGGCCGATGCTCTCGCCGCGCCGCGCCGGCTCGACCGCCAGCGGACCGAGCAGCAGGGCAGGGGCCTCGCCGCCGACAACGACCGGCCAATAGCGGATCGAGCCGACCAGCCCGGCGGCACTGGCATCGGCCGCGTCGTGGGCGACCAGCGAGAGACCGGCGACCGGCTTGACGCCCCGGCGGTAGCGATAGGCGATCTTGCCGTGGCGATCGGGACCGAAGGCCCGGTCCAGGAGGATATCGATGGCGGCGGCGTCGCCCGGCCGCTCGGCGGTGATGACGAACATTGAAGAAGGTCCCGGATCGGCGAAGTGAGGAGGGGGCAACGTGGCCCCGCGGGGTCAGCCGTGCCGACCCCGCGCGTGCGGTTCAGCCGGCGCGGCGCTGGCGCGCCGGGCATCGTCGTCGCAGGCTGGTCGGGCGCAGTCTCACAG
>JABDIP010000241.1 GCA_013003675.1 Inquilinus sp. | reverse complement strand
CATCGCCTTGACGACGTCGCCGGTCATGCGGGTGAAGTCGAGCAATTCCGCCTGGCTCATCCGCGTCAGAGGTCCGATGATCTCGTGCACGTCGCCGCCCGAGCAGAAATTGCCGCCGGCGCCGGTGCCCACCACCGCCTTTACCGATTCGTCGCCGGCAAGGGCCCGGAACAGATCGCGCAGTTCCGCATAGCTGTCGAGGGTGAGCGGGTTCTTCCGTTCCGGCCGGTCCAGCGTGAGGGTGGCGACCTTTCCGGCAACCGCCCAGCCGAAATGCCGCGCCGTGTAGTCGGTCATGCTCATGGCTCGGCGCTCCGCTCGCGATGGGCCCGCACGGACTGCTTGGCGTGGCCCAGTCCGTCCATCAGTGCCGCGACCTCGGCGTGATCAAGATCGCCCAGCAGGTCGGCGATCCAGCCTTCGTGCACCTGTGCCATGGTGCGGAATCTGCGACGACCGGCCGGCGTCAGCTTCACCACCTGGGTCCGGCGGTCGGTCGCGCCCGGTGCCCGCGTCACCAGGCCATCTGCCGCCAGCCGCTCGGCGATGCCGGTGACGTTGCCGTTGGTTACCATCATGCGGCGGCTGAGTTCGCCCATGGACAGTCCGTCCGGCGCCTTGTCGAGCTGCGCCATCAGGTCGAACTGCGGCAGCGTGACGCCGAAATGCCGCCGCAGCCGCGCCCGAACCTCGCCTTCGATCAGCGTGGTGCAGGTCAGCAACCGCAGCCAGAGCCGCAGCTCCGGCTTCGCGTCCGGCGCATCGGTCTCGTAGTCGAGCGACAGGGTCGGCGGGGTGCTGTCCATCATGTCACTTCGCCGCCGGCAACGACGATCGACTGGCCGGTGATGCCATCGGACGCGGGCAGGCACAGCCATCCCACGGCATTGGCGACCTCGTCCGGTCGGGTCAATCGGCGCTGCGGGCTGAACTTGGCCAACTCGGCGACCGCTTCGGCCTCGCTCCGGCCGGTCTTCGCGCGGATGTTCGACAGGGTCTCGGCGGTCATCTCGGTATCGGTATAGCCCGGGCACACCGCGTTCACGGTGACGCCGCTGGTCGCCATTTCCATCGCCACCGCGCGGGTCAGCCCGATCAACCCATGCTTCGACGCGCAATAGGCGGCGATGTACGGGTAGCCGCGCAGTCCGGCGACGCTGGCGACGTTGACGACGCGGCCGAACCCGCGTTCGGCCATGCCGGGCACGATGGCGCGCATGCACCGGAAGACGCCGGTCAGATTGACGTCGATGACCTGAAGCCAGTGCGTGTCGTCGACTTTTCGAAGAGGGGCGCTTGCCGCGATACCGGCGTTGTTCACCAGGATATCGACCGCCCCCAATGCCTGTGCCGCCGCGGCGAAGGCGGTATCGATCGCCGCCTGGTCGGTGACGTCGGCAACGGCGCAATGGGTTCGGGTCGGCAGGAGCGCCGCGGTGGCGGCAAGGGCCCCGGCATTCCGCCCGGACAGTGTGATGTCGGCGCCGAGTGCCGCCAGCTCGGCGACGATCGCGGCGCCGATCCCGCGTCCGGCGCCGGTCACGAGAGCATGCCGGCCGGCGAGCGGCCTGTCGGTGCGCGCGGAACCCGGTCGCTGTTCGATCGTCGCTCGATCCGTCACACGCCCCCCGGTCTAATGCCAGAGTTGGCCGGGACGACTCGGCCGGCCAATTATTTGAAGCCTAAAACACATGCCGAGCGGCGGGCAAGGGCTTGTTGCGGGACCGCCGGGACTTTAACGGTTCCTTGACCGCTGCGATAAGAGTCTGGGATGGTCTAGGAGCTTCAGGGTATATCCATGTCGAAGGTGATCCGACGCAGCTTCCGACGGGACTTTCGCAACGAAACCCCGTCGCTGGCATTGCAGATCGGCGACGACGTCGTGCATTCGCGCGACTGGTCGATCGGCGGCTTCTCGATCTACGACATGCACCGGCTGTCGATTCCCTGCATGGTCGAGGACGTGATCTGCGGGACGCTGGGCCGCGACCGCGACATCCCGCGCTACGAATTCACCGCCACCGTCGTGCGGCTGGAACCGCAGTCCAACATGATGGCCTGCAAGTTCATCGACATGTCGAATGAGTGCTTCTCGTTCCTCGAGCAGCTGCTGCGGCACACGACCCGGGCACGAGACCTGAAACGATCGCGCGGCGGCAAATCCTGAGCGGCCGTTGACGCGCCGAGGCGACGCACCCTAAACCATAGGGCGGGCGCCGACCGGCGGCCCGACAATGGTCGATCAGGTCGATCGGGTCGACCGGGTCGGTCGCCGGGGAAGGCATCTTGTCCGTCGCACATCGCGCTTCCATTATCGCGCGGCCGATCGCCGCGTCGATCGCAACCGCCCTGCGGCGGAGCGGCATGCGGACCGTGAGGCGCCGCGCTTGATCGACGACCCCTGGTTCTATGCGGCGGCTCTGCCCGCGGTCCTGATCGCCGGCATCTCCAAGGGCGGATTCGGCGGCGGTGTCGGCCTTGTCGCGGTCCCGCTGATGGCGCTGACGGTAGCACCACCGCAGGCGGCGGCGATCATGTTGCCGATCCTCTGCTTCATGGATGTGTTCGGCGTCTGGGCGTATCGCCGTCGCTGGGACTGGCGCATCCTGCGGATCGTCGTCCCCGCCGCGCTGATCGGCATCGCCGCCGGCGCCGCCAGTTTCCGGTATCTGAACGCCGACGCCATCCGGCTGATGCTGGGGCTGATCGCCGTCGGTTTCACGGTCCGCTATTGGCTGCGCCAGGCGCGGGGCGAGGGGAAGGA
>JABDIP010000173.1 GCA_013003675.1 Inquilinus sp. | reverse complement strand
TCGCGGCGGCGGCGCTGGTCCTGCCGCGCGCCACCGGCGCCGGCGCGCTGACCGCCATGCGCCGCGACGCGCCGCGCCACCGCTCGCCCAATGCCGGCTGGCCGGAGGCGGCGGTCGCCGGGGCGCTCGGCTTCGCCCTGGCGGGCCCGCGCCACTATGGCGAGCAACGGGTCGACGATGGCTGGATGGGCGACGGTCGCGCCGACCTCGACGCCGCCGACATCCGCGCCGCCCTGTGGCTCTGCCGCGCGGCCTGGCTTGTCCTGATGCTGGCGGTCGCCGCCCTCGCCCTGGTGTAGGGAGGAATCGAGGCGGCGGGAGCGACCCCTCACCCTCCCCGTGAAGCGGGAGAGAGAGGGGTATTGTCCCATTGAAAAGACGGCGCCACAGGGCCGGAACGGCAAGGCGCCATTAACCCGGGTTTAACCACGTCCGCCCGAGACTGGGCTTCGTCGCAGCCGGCCCAGCAGGACATCCCATGAGCCAAATCGATCGACTGAAACGCCTCGTCGAAACCGCGATGAAGGCGGACCGTCCGCGCCGGGACGTCGTCGATCGCCTGCTCTATCACATCGTCGAGGGCGACTCCGCCGGCTTCGTCGACGCCTATGACCGGGAACAGCCGTCATCGGGCGAGATGCTGCGGGTGATCTCCCGCTACGGCCGGGCGCTCCGCGATCTAAGGACGAAGTAGCGGCAGTACCGGAAGCGGGCCGTGGCACCCCGGCATAGGCCACGGTCTGGCCCAATCCGTCGATCGCCACACGCGACCCCGCGATCAAACACCGGCGGTGTCAGAAGATCTCGACATCGGGAGCGCTTGAAACCGACTCGACGCCGGCAACGGTGGACAGGTTCTTCACGTCGCCCAGCCTGATCTCTCCGAAGATGGCCGAGATGTCCGCCAGAACCTGCCGTTCGGTGACGGTCAACCCGGCACGTGCCAGATCGGCGTCCGAGACCGGCGGGTTCGCCCGGCAAACGAGCGAAACCAACTCGACCCGATCGGGATCGGCGGCGATCCTGTCAAGAAGGTCCTGATCTACTTCCACAGCAGTAAACCTCGCGACGGGCCCCCAATTCTGAAACTCGCAACAGCGAGCATCAGAACAATGGAGACACTAACTATCTGATTCCAATGTGTGATTTGGATTCTGAGACCCGGCACTTTCGATGTGCCGGATCTCAGAACCATCACGCTAGGTTACCAGGCTACAATTGATCGCCCATCGGCGATACGCGCCGCGTATCACAGCACCGCACGATAGGCGTTTACCTGACCAAAGCCGTAGAACCAGTCATGCCCAGGTGTCCCCAGATCCAGGGCCGTATTCCTGATGCGCCAACGGATGGCATCACCAGACAGAGACGGAAACCGGCTTTTCCTTAGCGCCGCGGTCCCGGTGACGTGCGGCGTCGCCATGGAAGTTCCACTCTTCATCGCGTACGAATTGCCCGGCACAGTCGAAAGGATGTTTACGCCAGGCGCGCAGATCTCCACTTGCGGACCGATGCTGGAGAAACTGGCGAACCGGCGCTGATAGTCGATCGCCGATACGGCCATGTAGGACGGACACCGGGCGGGGTTTGCCACCGGCTTCCGGTAGTTGTTCCCTGCCGCCGCAACGATCAGTATTCCCCGGCTCCGAAGAATTCGGCCATACCGCTCATACAGCGTGTCGTATTTGGATGGATCATGGGTGTGGTAGTTGCTCCCGAGGCTCATATTCACCACATGCATGCGCCGATAGTAGCACCACGCTAGACCATTCAGGATCCAGCTCTTCATCCCCGAACCTGCCCGGTTCAAGACCTTCACCGCGTAAAGGCTGGAACGCGGTGCAACACCAACAATCCCTGTGCCATTGAAAATCGCGGCAGCTGTTCCGGAAACATGCGTGCCATGGCCATGGTCGTCGTGCCAACTGGCCACGCCCGGAACAAAGCTCACACCGCCAAGGGGCCTGAGATCGATGTGACGGCTGATTCCGGTGTCCATGATGGCAACGCGTGCATGCAATCCCTGGGAATACCTCCAGGCGAGGTTGGCAAAGATCATCCGGATGTTCGGCAGGATGATATCGATTCCGGCCGCAAGCGCCGCAGGCGCGGCACGGCCCCGCAGCAAAGTACCCAGTTCTTCGTCGCTAACCTGTTCCGGCGTACGATTCTGCTCGCGCAGCGTTTCCAGCACGCCGCGCACCACCGGCGCCATCTCCGAAGGCCAGACACCCGGCGGCAACGCCACGTCAGGGGCGAACCCCTGTGACATGCCCACAAGGGCGTGCTCAATCGCGATCAAATCCTCGGTGACGCTGGGTGCGGCCTGCGTTGCATGCGCAATGTCCTCCGCGCTCGGCTCCTCCATCGGCGCAGCCAGGCTTTGATCCAGTTCTTCCTGCAACGCCCGGGTTTCTTCCGAGTCATGCTCCAGCAGGGCCTCGTCGAAATCTTCCCCGATGTCTTCCTCCGGCCTGACCATGGTGCCGCCTGCCGGAACATCGGGATCGAACGCAAAGACGACCTCGTCATCGACCACCTCTTCGACGTCGGCACTTTCCTGCAGCTTCACCACCTCCGCATCGGTCAGATCCGCGGTGAAATAGCCAAAGGTCGGATTTGACATGACGTCCAATTCGGCGGGCTTATAGTCGGACTGCATCACCGATACGGAATCCTGTGCGTGATCGCGTTTGATCGACGCGGCCTTCAGGACCTCGTCGGCAGCTTCGGGCAGGCCGATCTTCCCCTCTTTCAGGACGACGATTTTCGGATTGTGCTTTGCCATGGACTGATCCCCCAAGTTGCGGTTGCATTCCGGCGGGATAGCTATGCCCTGCGTCGGATCCTCGACGCTCGATGGCTCGTCAGAGTTTACCAGAGTCCCGCGGGCCGCCAGGACGGCGCCGCATACCTTCCTCGTGGATGGTTCCGGCGAACCAAAAGGATCTCGCATCCCACCACGATTTCAACAATTGCATTCTAGCACAAAAAAGCGTCTTCCGGTTGTGACATTCGATCGAAATCGTCCTAAGCGTGATTAATTTGTCATTTAGGGACCTAACGGCCCCCGTTAGGTCGCCGTTAACGATTGCCCGGTTAGCGTCGACCCTCACCCGATCGCCTATCGTCGCCAGAGAAGTGCATCTTCCAGGGCCGGCAATGGGCGGCGGGTTCGGAACAACGGTGTTGGGCAATTCCTCAGATGACAGAGATCGAGAAGCTAAGAAAAATCGTTCAGCTCGCGGTGAAGTCGGACGAGCCGAGGCAGGACCTCATCGACCAGCTGCTCCACCACATCGCCGCTGGCGACTCGGTCGCATTCATCGAGACCTACGACGACGAGCAACCCACCTCCGGCGAAATGCTCCGTGTGATATCGCGGTATTCAAAGGCGCTCCGCGCCCTGCGCGCCAAATAGGCCCTATCCGCCTGCCACCGACAGCAGTCTGTCCAATGGCATGTGCGCCTCCAAATGGTCGGCAAGCCGATCCAGCACCGCCTCGATCTCCACCTCATAGGCCAGCCCGCCCCGCTCCCCCGCCCCGAGCCGCTAGAGCAAGCCGTTGCGGAAGCCGTCGGCGGCGAAAAGGCCGTGCACGTAGCAGCCGGCCACCTGGCCGCCGGCCGCCATCGCGCCCTCCCCCCGGTCGCCTAGCCGCAGCATCGGTCGCGCGAGCGCCGGGCCGGTGGTGCGGCCGACATGCATCTCGTAGCCGCGAACCGCCTCGCCACTGGCGATGTCGATCCCCTCGACCGGCGCCAGCGCCTTGTCGCCGGCAAGCTCGGTCTCGATCTCGAGCAGGCCCAACCCGGCCGCCTCGCCCGGCCGCCCCTCAATCCCGTCCGGGTCGCGCACCTGCCGGCCGAGCATCTGGAAGCCGCCGCACAGGCCGAGCACCGCCCCGCCACGCCGGACATGGGCGGCGATGTCGATGTCCCAGCCCTGGGCGCGCAGGAAGCCGAGGTCGGCCAGCGTCGCCTTGCTGCCCGGCAGGATCACCAGATCGGCGTCGCCGGGCAGGGCGCGGCCGGCCGGCACCATCTCGACCGATACGTCCGGCTCGGCCAGCAGCGGGTCGAGATCGTCGTAATTGGCGATCCGCGACAGCACCGGCACGACGATGCGGATCGCCCGGTCCGCCGCCGTCCCGCGCGCCAGCACCGCCACCGCGTCCTCCGGCGGCAGGCGTACGGCATCGGGGAAGTACGGTACGACCCCGAGGCAGGGCAGGCCGGTACGCTCGCCGATCGCCGCGACGCCGCCGTCGAACAGGCTGACATCGCCGCGGAACTTGTTGATCAGATAGCCCTTCAGGCGCCGCCGCTCGGCCGCCGGCAGCAACGTCCAGGTGCCGACGATGCTGGCGATCACCCCGCCGCGGTCGATGTCGCCGATCAGCACGACCGGCAGACCGGCCGCTTCGGCGAAGCCCATATTGGCGATGTCGCCGGCTCGCAGGTTGACCTCCGCCGGGCTGCCGGCGCCTTCCACCAGCACCAGATCCGCCCCGGCCGACAGCCGCCGGAAGCTGGCGAGAACCGCCGGCAGCAGCTCCGCCTTCAGGCGCTGGTAATCGCGCGCCGTGGCGTTTCCCCTGACCCTGCCCCGCACCACGATTTGGGCGCCGGTCTCGGTCTGCGGCTTCAGCAGCACCGGGTTCATGTCGACGCTCGGCGGCACGCCGCAGGCCCGTGCCTGCAACGCCTGGGCCCGGCCGATCTCGCCGCCCTCGGCGGTCACCGCCGCGTTGTTCGACATGTTCTGCGGCTTGAACGGACGTACGGTCAAACCGCGACGTACGTACGCCCGGCCCAGCCCGGCGACGAGCAGCGATTTGCCGACATCCGAGCCGGTGCCCTGCAGCATCAGGGCCGCGGTCAAAACTCGATGCCCCGCTGGGCCTTGACGTTCTGTTCGCGGAAGGGGTGCTTCACCTGTGTCATTTCGGTCACAAGGTCGGCCGCCTCGATCAGCGCCGGCTTGGCGTTTCGCCCGGTGACGACAACGTGCAGCCTCGGCGGCCTTCCGTTCAACGTCTCCACCACCGCGTCGAGCGGCAGATAGTCGTAGCGCAGCACGATGTTCAGCTCGTCGAGGATGACCATGTCGTAGCGCGGGTCCGGCCCGCGGCTCGCCTCGATCATCTCGACCGCCGCCGCCCAGGCGGCCTCGGTCGCGGCGATGTCGCGGGCGCGGTCCTGGGTCTCCCAGGTGAAGCCCTCGCCCATGGTGCGGATCGTCACCTGGTCGGGGAAACGGTCCAGCACCTTGCGCTCGCCGGTTTCCCACTTGCCCTTGACGAACTGCACAACACCGACCCGCATGCGGTTGCCCAGCGCGCGCGCGGCGAGGCCGAAGGCGGCCGTCGACTTGCCCTTGCCCTTGCCGGTATGGACGATCAGCAGCCCCTTCTCGACCGTCTTGGTCGCCAGCATGCGGTCGCGCACCTCCTTGCGCTTGCGCGCCTTCTCGTTGGCCCGTTGGTTGATCTCGTCCGGCGTCTCGTGTCCGCTCATCCAGTCTCCTCCGCCGGTTGTCCGGCCAGTTCCTTCAGCGCCCGGTGCGCCGTGTTGGAGCGCGGCCGCCACAGCCCGCGCCGCTGCGCCTCGATCAGGCGCTCGGCCAGTTCCCGCGACGCCGCCGGATTGTTGTCGAGCAGGAAGGCCCGCACCTGTACGTCCTCGACATACGCCTCGTACACCGCGTCGAAATGGTGGTCGCGGACGGCGCCGGTGGTGGCGGCGAAGGCGAACAGATAGTCGACGGTCGCCGCCATCTCGAAGGCGCCCTTGTAGCCGTGCCGCATCACCCCGGCGAGCCATTTCGGATTGACTACCCGGCCGCGCACGACCCGGGCGATCTCCTCCTCCAGGGTGCGGATGCGCGGGCTCTCGGGCCGCGAATGATCGTTGTTGTAGACCACCGGGGCCGTGCCCGACAAATGGGTCACCGCCGCCGCCATGCCGCCCTCGAACTGGTAGTAATCGTCCGAGTCGAGCAGGTCGTGCTCGCGGTTGTCCTGATTGTGCAGCACCGCCTCGCCCCCAGACAGCCGGGTCTCGAACAGCGCCTGTTCCGGCACTCCGGCGGCGCCCGCGCCGTACGCGTACCCGCCCCAGGCAACGTACGCCCGAGCCAGATCGCCGGCATCCGTCCAGCCGCGCTCGTCGATCAGCGCCTGCAGCCCGGCGCCATAGGCCCCCGGCTTCGACCCGAAGACGCGGAACCCGGCCCGGCGCCGGGCATCGGCGGCAGCCACGCCCGCCGCCTCCAATGCCGCCGCCTCGATCGCCACCTGCTCGGCAAGCGGGTTGATCTCCGGCGGCTCGTCGAGGGCGGCGACCGCACGCACCGCCGAATCGACCAGATCGATCTGCGCCGGGAAGGCGTCGCGGAAGAAGCCGGAAACCCGCAGCGTCACGTCGATGCGCGGCCGGCCGAGCACGCCGGCCGGCATCACCTCGAAGCCGATCACCCGGCCGGTCGCCGGCTCCCAGCGCGGCTGCACGCCGAGCAGGGCCAGCGCCTGGGCGATGTCGTCGCCGCCGGTGCGCATATTGGCGGTGCCCCAGGCCGACAGCGCCAGCCGGCGCGGCCACTCGCCGTGTTCCTGGCGATGCCGGTCGAGCAGCAGCGACGCCGACTTCCAGCCCAGCGTCCAGGCCGCCGGTGTCGGCACCGCGCGGGTATCGACCGAATAGAAATTGCGGCCCGTCGGCAGAACGTCCGGCCGGGCCCGTGTCGGCGCGCCCGACGGGCCCGGCGCAACGAAGCGCCCGTCCAGGCCGCGCAGCAGCCCGCCGATCTCCGCCGCCCCGCAGGCCGTCACGCGCGGCCTCAGCGCCGCCTCGATCCAGGCGAGAACCGCGACGGTCCGCGCCCAGCCCGGTTCCACCGGCCGCTCGCCGGCCACCAGCGCCCGGGCCAGCAGCTCCAGCCGTTCCACCGTGTCGCCCTTGCTGCGCCAGGCGCCAGGGCCGGTCAGTGCCGCCGGCTTCGGCCCGGACCACGGCGCCCCCAGTTCACAATCCAGCGGATCGAAACCGCCGAGGCCGAGATCTTCGGCCAGCGCCCGGATCAGCGAGGCGCCCTCGCTGGTCCCGTCGCCGCGCGGCAGCCGGGCCAGCGCCACCAGCAGATCGGTCAACGGCCCGCCCTCCGGCGCTTGGCCGAACACATGCAGCCCGTCGCGGATCTGCAGCTCCTTCAGCTCGCAGAGATGATTGTCGAGCTTGGCCAGCGCACTGTCGTCGGCCTCGCCGCCGGCGATGCCGCAATCCCGGTCGAGGCCGATGCGCCGGCTGAGGTCGAAGATATCCGTCCGCAGCAGCTTCACCCGGCGCGGGTCGACGCCCGCCGCCTGGTAGTACTCGTCGACCAGCCGTTCCAGCTCGGCCAGCGGGCCATAGCTCTCGGCCCTGGTCAGCGGCGGCGTCAGATGGTCGACGATGACGGCCTGGGCGCGGCGCTTGGCCTGGGTTCCCTCGCCCGGGTCGTTGACGATGAACGGGTAGAGGTGCGGCAGCGGCCCCAGCGCCGCCTCCGGGAAGCAGTCTTCCGACAGCGCCAGCGCCTTGCCCGGCAGCCATTCCAGATTGCCGTGCTTGCCCATATGGACGATGGCCTGGACCCGCGCCGCCTCGCGCAGCCAGGCATGGAAGGCGAAATAGCCGTGCGGCGGCACCAGCGCCGGGTCGTGGTAGCTGGCGACCGGGTCGATGTTGTAGCCGCGCGCCGGCTGCAGCCCGACCACGACATTGCCGAAGCGCAGCGCCGGGATCGCGAAGCCGCCGCAATCGAGCGGCCGGTGGCGGTAGAACGGGTCGCGCTCCGCCGGCCCCCAGCGCTCCAGCACGGCCGCCTGCACCGCCGCCGGCAAGGCGCCGAAGAACAGCTCGTAATCGGGCCGCGACAACTCCTCCGTCACCACCCGGCCGGCCGGCCCGGCATTGGTCGGCCCGTGCTGCAGCGCCTCGATCAGCGTATTGCCGTCGGCCGGCAGATCGGCCACCCGATAGCCCTCGGCGGCGAGCGCCCGCAGCACCGCCAGGGTCGCCGCCGGGGTGTCGAGGCCGACGCCGTTGCCGATCCGCCCGTCGCGATTGGGATAGTTGGCGAGCACCAGCGCCACCCGCCGCTCCGCCGCCGGGGTGTGGCGCAGCCGCGCCCAGTTCGCCGCCAGCGCGGCGACGAAATCGATGCGGTCGGCGACCGGCTCGTAGGTCACCACATCGGTCTCGGTCAGCGTGTCGCGCCGCGCCGCCGCCTTGAACGAGACGGCGCGGGTGATCAGCCGGCCGTCGACCTCCGGCAGCGCCACGTTCATGGCGATCTCGCGCGCCGACAGCCCGCTCGTCCCGGCCGCCCAGGCGTCCCGCGTGCCGCCGGAGAACACCACCTGCAGCACCGGGCAGTCGGGGCCGGCGAACGGCCCGGCCCGGCGCTCGGCGCCGGGGCTCGACACCGCGAAGCCGGTGGCGTTGAGGATGACGCAGGGCGGTGCCGCCGCCAGCAGCCCGGCGACGCTCTCCGCCGAGACCGGCTCCTTCAGGCTGGCGGCGAAGATCGGCAGCGGGTTCACCCCGCGCGCCGCCAGCGCCGCGATCAGCGCGTCGACCGGCGCCAGAGTGCCGGCCTGCAGCAGCGCGCGATAGAAGACCAGCGCCGCCACCGGCGCATCCTCGATCCAGGCCGCCCGCAGGTCGTCGAGCGCCGGTCGCTCGCGCCCCGGCCAGTAAAGCCCGGCGCGCGGCACCGGCACCGGCTCCGCCCACTCCCCGTCGCCGCCGATCAGCGTGCCGGCATAGGCGAGGAAATGCCGGGCATTCTCCAGCCCGCCCTGCACGCAGTACTGCCACAGCCGGTGACACGCCTCCGGCGCCAGGCTCGATAGCCGCGCCAGTTCCGGGTCCGGGCTGTCGTCGCCGGGCAGCAGGGCCAAGGGCACCCCGTTGCGCCGACAGGTCTCGACCAGTTGCTCGACGCCATAGGGCCAATATCCGACGCCGCCGAGCAGCCGCGCCACGACCAGCCGGGCCGACGACACCACCGCGTCGACATACAGATCGACCGACAGGGCGTGCGAGAGCTGCATCAGATTGGCGAGGCGCAGGCTGGGGCCGCCGGCGCCCCGCTCGCCGCGCACCCGGGCCAGATTGGCAAGCTCGGTATCGGCCGCCGAGAGCACGACGATGTCGCCCGGGCTCTGCCCCAGATCGACCGCCTCCGCGCCATCCGCGATCGTTCCCGGCGTGGCCGCCAAGAGATGCATTACGTGGTCCCGCCGACACGGCGAGGTGCGGCCCCCTCACCCTCCCGCTGCGCGGGCCCCTCCCTCTCCCGCGAGGGGAGAGGGAAACAACCTCGCGCCGGCCTGGAAT
>JABDIP010000167.1 GCA_013003675.1 Inquilinus sp. | reverse complement strand
GGGCGGGGGTGGTTCGCCGTCAGGCGAAACGGGCCGCGCGCGAATAGATCGGGCTGCCAATAAACGGGGACAGTATATCTATTTCTCACGGAGGCACCGAATGCCGTTGGCCGACATTCGGTGCCTCCGTGAGAAATAGATATACTGTCCCCGTTTATTGGTGGCTTTCGCCGCACGCGCCCCAGCCCCGGCCGTCGATTTAACCCGGCGTTAACCGTAATCGCCTTGAGTCGGGGCCTGCCGCCGGGCGACCCGTCCGGCCGTCGGACCGCGCAAGGACGAGACCGGTGAACCAGGCGCAACTCCAGCACTTCGCCGAGGACGGCTACGCCGATCTCGGGCCGGCGGTCGATCCCGGCCGCTGCGCCGCGTTGCTGGCCGTCCTCCGCGACCGCCGCCGGTTCGGCCCGGAGCTGTTCCTGAGCGAGGCCGATTTCCTCGCCGATCCGCGCTTCACCGGGGTCAACCCGCGCCCCGGCCGCAACCTGCTCGACGAACTCGCGCCGGCGTTGGCGCTGCTCGAGGCCGAACCGGCGCTGGCCGGGGCGCTGGCCGCCCTGCTCGGGCCCGGCCACCGGCTGCTCGACCGCAAGCTGGTCTGCGGCGTGCCGCAGGGCTGGGTGCCGGACTGGCTGAAGCGCCGCATCGCCGGCAATCCGGTCAACAATCTCGGGCCCTATGTCCGGCCCGAATTCCGCGACGTCACCTATTTCTACGGCATCGATTTCCACCAGGACATCATCGACTGGCAGCAGCGGCCGGCCGATTTCGTCACCCTCTACGTCTATCTGCACGCCGTCGGGCCGCTCGACGCGCCGCTGCAGCTGCTGGCCGGCAGCCACCTTCCCGGCGTCTCGCGCTTCCCGCACGATCTGGACCACCGGCCCGGCGCGGCGCCGGTCTGGCGCTACGCCGCCGAGGCCGGCGCGCCGATCGACTGCCGCCCGGCGACGATCCTCGGCGGTGCCGGTCACGCCGCCCTCTGGCACGCCTGCACCCTGCACGGGACCCAGCCCCATGGCGGCACCGCCGAGCGGCTGTCGCTGCGCTATCTGATCGCCAAGGACCCGGCCGCCGACACCGCGCTCGACGCCGTCAACCGCACCCTGCGCGGCCCGCTCGCCGCCGCCGAGACCCGCGCCGACCTTGCCGCCGACGGCGCGCCGGCGCTCGCCGGCAACGCCATCAACCGCACCGCGACCCATATCGAGGAAGCCGTCCGATGACCCGACACGCCATGCTCGACGCCGCCGCGGCCGACGACCCGCTGGCGGCCCTGGAACTGCCGGTCGAGGCGATGTCCGCCGAGGCCCTGCGCGGCCGCTTCGAGACCGAGGGGGCGGTCATCGTCCGCGGCCTGCTGCAGGATGCCCGGATCGCCGATCTGCGCGCGGCCCTGCAGGCGATGATCGTCGCCCAGCTCCGCCATGCCGGCCTGTTCCCCGACCCGGCCGCCGACCTCGACAGCCTGTTCAACGCGCTGTGCACCCATGACCGGGCGCTCGGCGCCGCGGTCTACGAGGCGGCGCGGCAGACCCCGGCCTTTTACGCGCTGGCCACCCATCCCTGGATCCAGGACGTGGTGCGCACCCTGCTCGACGCCGATCTGCTGCACGTCCCCTACGACAAGGCGATGTTCCGCATCGACCGGGCGCACGAGCCCTGGCACGAATTCCAGTGGCACCAGGACTACCCGTACAATCTGATGGGCGAGCCGACGGTCACCGTCTGGGCGCCGCTGACCCCGGTGACCGGGGCGATGGGGCCGTTGCACATCGTGCCGCGCAGCCACGACCGGCTGCAGCGGGTGCGGCTGGTGCCGAAGACCGGCCCCGACGGCCTGCCGCGCTCTACTCTGACCGCCACGCTGGCCGATCTCGACGAGGCGGCGCTCGACGCGACCGCCGTCAAGGTGTGCCTGGAGCCGGGCGACGTGCTGTTCTTCCACCATCTGCTGCTCCACCGCAGCGGCCGCAACGCCTCGCCGCGCGCCCGCTGGAGCCTGGTGCCGCGTTATGCCGCGCTGCTCGACCCGGGCCTGGTATCGCGCGGCTGGGCGATCGAGCGCTCGCCCGATTTCGCGCTATTTCGCGAGATGCACCCCGACGCCGTCGCCGGAGCGGAGGACTAGACCATGCACCCGCAGCGCAAGCCCCAGGACGGCGCCCCGGCCGCCCCTGCCGCCGGCCCATCACCCGGCATCGACGACCGATATGCCGAACTGCTGCGCCGGCATATCGACGACCCGGATGTCATCCACCAGCTCGGCGTCTTCGCCCGCCGCATGTACCTGTCCAAGACGCTGGGCCATTTCGAGATCTACCGGCAGGTCGCCGATCTGCCCGGCGACGTCGTCGAATGCGGCGTCTTCAAGGGCGAGTCGCTGCTCAACTTCGCCCGCTTCATGGAGATCCTGAACCCCGGCGACCGCGGCAAGGCGGTGATCGGCTTCGACCATTTCCGCGGCCTGCGCGACCTGACCGCCGCCGACGGCACCGCCGCCCATGTCGGCAACACCGAGGGCGGCTGGAACCCGGCCGATTTCGCGCCGACGCTGATGCAGCTGATCGACCTGTTCCACGCCGACAGCTTCGTGCCGCAGAAGCCGCGCATCCGCATCGTCGACGGCGACATCCGCGAGACGGCACCGCGCTTCGCCGAGGACAATCCGGGCCTGCGCATCAGCCTGCTGCACCTCGACTGCGACCTCTACGAGCCGACCCTGGCGGCGCTCCAGGCCTTCTACCCGCGCCTGGTCACCGGCGGCATCGTCCTGCTCGACGAATACGGCCTCGCCGAATGGCCCGGCGAGAGCCGCGCCGTCGAGGAATATTTCGACGGCCACCCGCCGCGCATCGAAAAACTCGGCTGGCTCACCGCCCCCGGCGGCTGGTTCGTGAAAGAATAGGGGGCGGCGGCGGCAGCGGGCCGCACCAAAATACGGGGACAGTATATGTATTTATGACATAGGATCATTAGACGCGGTTTTCAAAACCGCGTCTAATGATCCTATGTCATAAATACATATACTGTCCCCGTATTTTGGTGCTCCGTCCATGTCACGCGCCGCCCCAACCCTCTACACCGAGCGCCTCGTCCTGCGCGGCTGGCGCGATAGCGACCTCGCGCCCTTCGCCGCGCTCAACGCCGACCCGGCGGTGATGGAATTCATGCCAAGGCGCCTCGACCGGGCGGAGAGCGATGCCCTGGCCGGCCGCATCGGCGCGCATTTCGGCGAGCGCGGCTTCGGGCTGTGGGCTGTGGAGGTGGCCGGCGGGGCGCCCTTCATCGGCTTCGTCGGCCTGTCGGTGCCGCGCTTCGAGACCGATTTCACGCCCTGCGTCGAAATCGGCTGGCGCCTCGCCCGCGACCATTGGGGCCAGGGCTATGCGACGGAGGCCGGCCGCGTTGCGCTCGAATTCGGCTTCGGCCGGCTCGGCCTGGCCGAGATCGTCTCCTTCACCACCGCCGGCAATGCCCGCTCGCGCACCGTCATGCAGCGCCTCGGCATGACCCGCGACCCGGCCGACGATTTCGACCACCCGACCCTGGCCGAGGCCGACCCGCTGCGGCCGCACGTGCTTTACCGCATCGCGGCGCCGGGCTGAGTGTCAGATGTCAGGTGTCAGACGTCGGAAGGAGGCGGAAGCCTGACAACTGACAACTGACAACTGACAACTGCCAGCCGTCAGCCACGGCCCGCCCGCCTCAGCCGAGCAGCCCCTTCGCCGCCAGCTTCGCCTCGATCGCCGGTTTCGCGGCCTGCCACTCGTCGCGCAGCATCGCCAGCTGCACCATGTCGTGCCAGCCGTCGGTCTTGCGGACATGGCGGCGCAGATGGCCTTCGACGACGAACCCGAAGCGCTGGTGCATGGCGATCACCGCCGCGTTGCCGGCCAGCACCTCGCAATACAGCTTCTCCAGCCCCAGCGTGTCGAAGACATGGGACAGCACCCGGTACTCGACCATGCTGCCGACGCCGCGGCCGCGCAGATCCGCGCCGGCGAGATAGAAGGCCCAGGAACAGCGCCGGTGCGTCTCGTCGATGCCGGTCAGGCAGGCGAGGCCCACATCGGCGCCGTCGCAGGTCACCACCCAATAGGTGCAGCGCGGGTCGTCGAGCACCCGGGCGAACCAGCGCGCGTGCTCGGCCGTGCCGATCTGCCGGTCGGTGACCATGTGGTGCGACACCTCCGGCCGGTTGCGCCAGCCCAGCACCGTGTCGCTGTCGCCGGGGCCGAGGGCGCGCAGATCGATCATGCTTGCGCCCGCGCCTTGAGCAGCAGCGCCTCGATGCGCTGGCAGACCCGGGCCGCGCCCTGGCCGTCCACCGCCGCCCGGCCGCGCGCCGCAATGGTCCGGCGCCGCTCGGCATCGCCCAGCAACGTGGCGATTGCCGGCCCCAGCCTGGCCTCGCCATCGGCCGCCAGCAGGTCGATCACATCGCCCAGCCCGGCCGCGCCATAGGCGGCGGCCGCCGGGCGCTGGCCCTCGGCGGCGACCAGCGCCAGGGTCGGCACGCCCATGAAGGCGAGCTCCCACAGTGTCGAGCCGGCGGCCGACACCGCCAGATCGGCCGACGCCATCGCCGCCGCCATGTCGGCCAGGTCGTGGCGCACGAAGACCTGGTGCGGCGAGCCCT
>JABDIP010000164.1 GCA_013003675.1 Inquilinus sp. | reverse complement strand
CCCTGGGACCGCCCGCCCGGGCCGCCGAATGGCGCGCCCCTTGAAACATCGACCGTATCCGACGCTACGGCAGCATCACCTTGTCGATGACGTGGATGACGCCGTTTTCGGCGACGATGTCGGCGGTCACCACATTGGCGCCCGCGACCTTCACGCCGCCCTGCAACGCGTTGATCTTGACCATCGAGCCCTCGACCGTGGTGGCGCTGGTCTGCTTGTTGGCGATGTCGGCGGACATCACCGCGCCGGGGACCACGTGATAGGTCAGGATCGACACCAGCTGCGCCTTGTTCTCCGGCAGCAACAGGCTGTCCAGCGTGCCCGCCGGCAGCGCGGCGAAAGCCTCGTCGGTCGGCGCGAAGACGGTGAACGGCCCGTCGCCCTTCAGCGTGTCGACCAGGCCGGCCGCCTGCACCGCGGCGACCAGCGTCGTGAAGCTGTCGTTGCCGGCGGCGATGTCGACGATGTCCTGGGCCGACGAGACGGCCGGGCCGAGGGCGACGCCCGAGGCGACGACGGCGCCCAGCATCAGGTTACGAAATTTCTGCATTGTGCTCTCCCGTGGTGATCCCGCGCCGAGGAACGGCACGGCTTTTCGAACGCATTTACGGGAGGCTGTACGCCGTCGCGACGGCGGCGGATCAGCGGTTTTGGACCGGCGATTCCGCGCCGCGACCGCCCCTTGACCCTCGGGCGGCGACGCCTAAAAGCGGCCGGCGGATCGCCCTGCGGTTGAGCCGCCGCCGCTTGCCGGCCGCCCGGCCGCGTCGAAGCCCGCCGCCGCGATCGGCGTTTCGGCCGCGAGGACACGGCCGCGGCGATCGATCACAAGATCGTGATCCCTGCATTGCACCCGCCATGGTTGTTTTTCGTTCGGCAGATGGCAAGGAAAGGTGCGTATTCGCAAAGTCACGCCAAGGCATATTGCGACAACCGCCCAAATTCGGAACGAGCATTCCTCGGATCGATTCTTCGAAAAACTTCGAAAGGCGCGGATGTCCATGAAATGTACAGATCGATCTACTTCAATCGATCTGTGATTTCTTTGTGACACGACGATTTCGGAGTCGGCTGTCGCTTGGAAACCGGTATCGTCCCGATCGCCGCTTTACATCGTCGCCCACAGAAACCGCCCCAGGCGGGCGAATGGCGACCTGAATCGGAACACCGAACCGCCGCGGATGCGGATCGGCCCCGGTCGGGCCGGCGGTTCGATCAGATCGTGGAGGATCACAGGATGCGTATCCACTACCGTCAGGCGCTTGCCGCCGCCGTTTCCGTCGTGGCGCTCGGCGCCGCAACGCCGGCCCTGTCGGCCGGCGGTGTCGAATGGAGCTATCACGGCGATATCGGCCCCGAGCATTGGGGCGACCTGGTCGACTCCCATGGCGACCGGGCCTATCCGCTGTGCGCCCTGGGCACCGCCCAATCGCCGATCGACATCCCGGCCGGCGCGGCGGTCGACGCCCGGCGCATGCCGCTCGCCTTCGACTACCGGCCGGTGCCGCTGGCCGTGAAGAACAACGGCCACACCATCCAGGTCGACTACGCGCCGGGCAGCACCATGACGGTGCAGGGCGTCACCTATGACCTGCTGCAATTCCACTTCCACGCGCCCAGCGAGCACCACGTCGACGGCGACGTCTATCCGATGGAGGGGCATCTGGTGCATGGCCGCCAGAACGGCGACACGCTCGAATTGGCGGTCGTCGGCTTCCTGATGACCGAGGGCGAGGCGAACCCCGTCATCCAGGGCATCTGGGAACACATGCCGGCCGAAACCGGCTCGGTCACCGTCAGGGGGGCCAAGGTCAGCGCCGCCGACCTGCTGCCCGACAGCCGGGAGTACTACGGCTACAGCGGCTCGCTGACCACGCCGCCGTGCAGCGAGGACGTGAAGTGGCATGTGCTCGCCGAGCCGATCGAGGTCTCCGAACGGCAGATCGCCGCCTTCGAGGAGCTGTTCGAGATGAACGCCCGCCCGCCCCAGCCGCTCAACGGGCGCCTGGTGATCGAATCCGCGGCGCGGCCGCAGTAGCGCGGCAACGGCTCAATCGGCGCCGGTCCCAATCGGGGCCGGTCAGGTAGACGACGCATTGGGCCGGGCCGGCCGCGCGGTTGAATCCGCCGGCCGGCCTTTCTTTTTCCGCCGCCTCACATGCTCCAACCGCCGTCGATGAGGTGCGCCCCGCCGGTGGTGTAAGCGCTCTCTTCGGAGGCCAGATAGACCGCCAGCGCAGCGATTTCCGCCGCGGTGCCCAGCCGCCCCATCGGCTGCCGCGCGACGAAGGCGGCCCGCGCCCTCTCAAAGTCGCCCTGGGCCCGCATGCGGTCGTGCAGCGACGGCGTCTCCACGGTGCCCGGGCAGATCGCGTTGCAGCGGATGCCGCGCGAGACATAGTCCGCCGCCACTGCCTTGGTCAGCCCGATCACCGCCCCCTTGCTGGCGCCATAGGCGAAGCGGTTCGGCACGCCTTTGACGCTGGAGGCGAGCGACGCCATGTTGACGATGCTGCCGCCGCCGGCGTCCAGCATCGCCGGTAGGAACGCCTTGATGGTGTGGAACATGGCGGTCACGTTGAGCGCGAAGGTCCGGTCCCAAGTGGCGTCGTCGCAATCGAGGATGCTCCCGTCGGCCACCCAGCCGGCGCAGTTGAACAGCACGTCGACCGCGCCCAACTCCGCCGCCAGCGCCTCGATCGCCGCGACGTCGGTGACGTCCAGCCGCCGGGTCTCCAGCGCCGCCTCGCCCGCCAGGCCGGCCAGCGCTTCCTCGTTGACGTCGGTCGCGACGACCTTCGCCCCTTCCTTGGCGAAGGCCAGCGCGCTGGCCCGCCCGATGCCCTGTCCGGCGGCGGTGATCACCGCCCGCTTGCCGGCCAACCTGCCTGTCGACGCCATGCCGCTCACTCCCGGTTCATCTTGCCGGATGCCATAGCATGCGAAGCCGAGACGCGTCGAATTAACGCCTTGTTGACCATCCCGGCACAGCATCGCTCGATGGCGAGGGATCGCCGAGGCGCATCGATCCGGCCGCCGAAATTGCCAGGATCGCCGAAATCGGTGCCGACAGGAACTCGCCGCCATGCCGGACAGTGCCGGACCGCTCGGGGTCGAACGTCTCTTCGACGCCGACCAGATCATCGTCAGCAAGACCGATACGCGCGGGCGGATCACCTATGTCAACCGCGTGTTCATGCAGATCTCGGGCTACGCCGAGGCGGAACTGCTGGGCCAGCCGCACAGCCTGATCCGCCACCCGGCCATGCCGCGCTGCGTCTTTCAGCTCCTGTGGGACCGCATCCAGGCCAAGCGGGAGATCTTCGCCTATGTCATCAATCGCTGCAAAAACGGCGACCATTACTGGGTCTTCGCCCATGTGACGCCCAGCCTCGGCGCCGACGGGGAGATCCTCGGCTACCACTCCAACCGCCGCGTCCCCGACCGTCGCGTCCTCGAGGGCCGCATCCTGCCGCTCTACGAGATGCTGCTGGCCGAGGAGCAACGCCACGACAACCGCAAAGCCGGCCAGGCCGCCTCCTTCGCCATGCTGGTCGAGGGGCTGCGGGCCGAGGGTCTCGACTATGACGAATGGCTCTTCACTCTCTAACGCGCGCTGGGCGCTGACTGCCGCGCTGGCCGCAATCGTCGTGGCGGTTGGCGCCGCGATCCTGCCCGGCGCCTGGGCGCCGCTCGCCCCTGTCGCCGGCACCCTGGCACTCCTCTGCGTCGTGTTCGCCATTGCCCGCATCCGCCGCGCCGAGCGTGTGTTGGGCAAGGCCGCGGCGGTGGCCGCCGCCGTCGCCGGCGGCGATTTCGAGGCGCGGCTGGTCGGCATCGGCGAACGTGGCGCCTTCGGCGAGATGCTGTGGAGCCTCAACGAGTTGATCGACCGCGCCGACGCCTTCCTGCGCGAATCCGCGGCGTCGATGGAGAATGTCAGCCACCGCCGTTACTACCGCCGCATCATCGACACCGGCATGGTCGGCAGCTTCGCGCTGAGCGCCCGGGTCATCAACGCGGCCACCGAGTCGATGGCGGCGCAGGTCGAAGGCTTCGCGCGCATCGCCGACACCTTCGAGACCGGCATCGGCGCCTCGGTCAGCGCGGTCGCCGAGGCGGCCGGCGAGATGGAGACGGCGGCGCGCGGCCTGACCGCGGCGGCCGCCAGCACGACGGAGCAATCGGCCTCGGTGGCGGCCGCCGCCGAGGAGGCCTCGGCCAACGTCACCGCCGTGGCGGCGGCGACCGAGGAATTGTCGCAGTCGATCACCGAGATCTCCGCCCAGGTCTCCCGTTCCACCGAAATCGCCCAGGGCGCGCTGAAGCAGGCCGAGCAGGGCGACAGCCTTGTGCAGGGTCTGACCGGCGCCGCCGACAAGATCGGCGAGGTGGTCGAACTGATCGAGTCGATCGCCGAGCAGACCAATCTGCTCGCCCTCAACGCCACCATCGAGGCGGCCCGCGCCGGCGAGGCCGGCAAGGGCTTCTCCGTCGTCGCTGCGGAGGTCAAGGGCCTCGCCAGCCAGACCAGCGACGCGACCGAGGAGATCGGCGGCCAGATCGGCGGCATGCAGGAGGTGACGCACGGCGCCGCCGAGTCGATCCGCGCCGTCGCCGCCACCATGCAGGACATCGCCGAGGCGATCACCGCCATCGCCGGCGCCGTCGAGCAGCAGGGGGCGGCGACACGGGAGATCGCCGGCAACGTCGAACAGGCCTCCGCCGGCACCCGCGATGTCGCCAGCCATATCGGCGGCATCAGCACCACCGCGTCGGAAACCGACACCGCCGCCAACCGCGTCCTGCAAGCCGCCGGCGCCCTGTCGGCCCAGGCAGCCGCGATGCGCGCCGACGTCGACCAGTTCCTCACCGACGCCCGCGCCGCGGTCTAGGAACTTGTCCGAGTGGTCCGTGTGGTC
>JABDIP010000151.1 GCA_013003675.1 Inquilinus sp. | reverse complement strand
CCGGACCGGCATCGGCGATCGGCGTGTCGTTCACCGCCTGGACGGCGATCGCCACCGTCGCCGCGTTGCTGTCTTCGGTGCCGTCGCTCGCCGAATAGGTGAACGAGTCCGGCCCGAAGAAGTTCAGCTCCGGCGTGTAGGTCAGGTCCGGTGCGGTACCCGACAGCATGCCGTGCTGCGGCTGGGTCAGGACCGTGAAGGTGAGCGGATCGTTGTCCGGATCCGAGGCCTCCAGCGTGACCGAAACCGGCGTGTCCTCGTTCGTCTGGACGTTGATGTCTGCGGCCACCGGCGGCGCGTTGGCGGCTGCCGTGATCATGCTGACGACGGTCGTCGATCGCTCGCTGATATCGGTCGCGACCACCGTGATCGTGTGGCCGCCGGCACCCAGGCTGGCCGGCACCGTGAAGGGGAAGGCAAATGCGCCGGCGCCGTCCAGGACCGCCTGCTGGATGCCGTCGATCGTTATCACGACCGAGGCGATCCCCGCGTCGTCGCTGGCGGTGCCCTCGATGTCGAAATCGAGCGGGGTCCGCGCCCCGTTGGCCGGGGTGAAGGCCACGTCCGGCGGCGCGGCATCGTTGAACACGTCCAGCTCAGTCGTGCTCCGATTGCCTGCGATGTCGAACGCCTCAATGGCGATCACGTTGAGACCCTTGACGGGCAGTGGCACGGTGACCTCGAAGCTCACCTGCGCCGGGTCGTCGGGGTTCATCGTGGACATCAGGGTCGCCGCGATACCATTGACCGTTAGGCTTGCAACGTCTCCGGGGGGATCGTCGGCATTGGGTCCCAAGCGGTCGGTCGCGACACCCACCACGGTGATCTCATCGGCATCGATGATGAGGCCCGACTCGGGAAAGATCACGGTGACCGTTGGCGCGCCGATGTCCCTATCTTCGCGGAATCCGGGCTTGATCTCCAACCCGTCGATCTCCGCAAAGGTCGTGAGCGAACCGGCGACCGTGGCCCTGGCCCTGATGTTGTTGCAGACGGCGGCCGGTCCTTCGAAGGTCGCGCTGCCTTGGAGGACGTCGACTTGGCCGGTCGAGAAGGCGTCGAAGTTGTAGGTGTAGAACCGTTCGCCCGTGGTTTCGTCGACACTCTCGCAGGTCCCGAACCGAAGCTCCGGGTTGGTCAAGACGCCTCCGCCGGCCACGGTGAAGTTGATGGTGACGCTCCCGGTCGGGATGGTGAAATCCTTCTCCACCACGTCGCCGCAGGCGAGATCGATCAATTCGAACGGAGAGGAGTCAGCGGTGAGAAAGATCCGCTCGCTCAAATAGCCGAGGGGGTCGCCGATGGGTCGGAACAAGTCGATCCTGAAAAACTCCGCAGCCCAGGCACCGTCGCTGACAATGAGGTCGAAGGCACCCGTCCCCGGCGTGATCCGGTCGAAGGAGAACCCGTTGCGCGTCGGGCTGGCAATGTCCGGATCCCCTCGTGCCCGCGCCTGGCCGAAAGTTAGATCGTCGAGCGATGCCGTGCCGGTGAATTCGAACGTGCCGTTCAGGAAAGCCTGACACGCCTGGATGTCGAGAGGAGTCGCCTGCCCGGATTCGACTGCCAACGAGAATCGGGGAGCGGAATAGGCTCCCTCCGCGAAACGAAATTCATCGTCGAAATCGTTGAGGAACACGCGCACCAATGAAACGTTGTACGTGCCCGGCGCGAGTGGATCGATGCTATAGGCGTCGCTGTTCATGCCGCCCGGCCCATCGAACGGCGGATTGAAACTCGGGAACGTATCGTTCGGCCCGAATACATTGAAATTGTAGAAGTCGACCGCTTGCGGACCGTCGAAATCGACGATCCCGGCGATGCTGCCGGGGACGACCTCCTCGATGGTGAAGTCGCATCGCACCGGCCCGCCGGTTCCAGGCGTCACCGATTGGGCCGGGACCAGATCGATCCGAATGCCATTGGTCAATTGCGCAAAACCGCTGCAGTTGACCGTCTCACCGGGGACCGCCGGGAAACTAAAGTCGACGGCTTCGGCACCAGAACCGAACACGAAAGTGCTGGCTAAGTCGAACGGTGGCACGGGTTGCTGGGCACTGACAAACAACAGATCGATGTTGCCGCCGACGACGGTGACCGTGCCTTCGATGATACCCGGCGGATCGAAAACAAAATCGAGTGTCGAAGGCTGCGGAGGGGAGGCGTCGACGACCGTCACTTCTCGATCTCGAACGAAAAGCCGGTTCAGGTTGCCATTCGTGCGGATATCCGCCGTTACCCGGTACGTGCGCGAGGAGCCTGCCTCGACCTGAACCGTAAGATCGTACGGCACCGATGTGTCGTTCGGGAAAAGCGTTTGCTCGACGAGGAACGAATCCGAGGTTGCCCTCAATTGCAGTTGACCGATGGTCTCGGAACCAACCTGTACCGTGCCCTCGATGGTCCCAGGATTTAGCTCGACATCCTGGGCCCGCACTTCCGAATTGGGCGCGATCAAGAGCAATATGCCCAGGATTAGACCATATTTCCCTATTGGCTTGCGCATTTGTCGATCCCCCTCCCGAAACCCGGCCGTCAATTTGCTCGGGCTGCACTGATCACCGCGCTATGGTGGTTGCCGAACGCGTCGTCGAAGTCGACGCGGATCGGCAGCGCGGTGCTGACGTCGAAAAGTTCCTGCTCGAGGCGAAAACCGCCGGAGGCGGCGGCCACCTGTGCGGCCTCAAGGCGCCCAACCTGAAGGACGCCGCGACCGATGAGGTTCCCGCCACCCAGGTCGAGCCTCAGATCCACGTTCTTCAGGTCGCCGCCGGTCAGGTTGACGACCTGCACGGTGATGGTGCCCTGCACCGTCTCGCCGTCGCTCTCCGATCGATCGATCGAATAGACGACGGCAACGTCGGCGGCATAGGTGTTGCTAGGCAGGGCGCAACAGATCAGCAGAAACAGCGCCGACGTCCAGAAGGCTCTCGTAATCATTGCATATCACCTCCCTCGTCGAGACGTGATCGCGCGAGCTAAGCCCTACTAGGGCAGGAATGATGCGCCTATGACATGTGGCGAAGCGCCAAGAGTTTCCTGTGTGCCCCCAAGGCCTCACGTCTCGTGAATATATTCTTTTCGGTTGTAGTCCATGCAATTTGTGCAGTTTACCATGTTTTGTTGCTCGGGGAAAGTGCAGATGTGCAATCGACTGCGCGGTTGACGTGTGATAGCAGGCGCGGGCGGCACAAACCGCCACGCTTCGATCGCCAGGTGGGTTCTGTGCTCGTGTCCTATATCGACCGCTTCCCGGCCGATCACCGGCATTAAGACGCACTCCGAGACGCCGCCAATTAGGTGGTGCGGTTGACCACTGCGCGCGATTGATATACATTTATTCCTATCTTCCAGAGTCGCGTCAGCGGCGCTTGGGCGCAGGCCGCCTTTGCGGTGTCGGGCGTATGAGACCCGGGTCTTCCCAGTCATGGAAAAGTCCGAGCGGCGCGGCCGATAGCCGTTTGCCGCTACCGCTCGCCGAAAGGAACCGCCATGCCGGTGGCCGACGGCACGGGAATGCCGACAAGCACGTTCACCTATCAGGGGACAGTGGCGCTCGAGGCGCCGGTGTTGCCGGGCCGCGCGCTCGGCATGTTCGGCGGCAGCCGCGAGCCGCCGGCCGACGCACCGGAAGGGATGAGGGATGCCGAACTTGGGAAACACGCCGCTCGCCTCGTCCCGGCGCTCGGCCTTGGCGGCGCTGGCGGCGACGCTGGAGGAGATCGAGCGGCGGCGGGCGCGGCGGCGGCTGATGCGCTATGAGCCCTATCCGGCACAGGCCGGATTCCACGCCGCCGGGGCCGGCTTTCTCGAGCGGCTTCTGCGGGCCGGCAACCAACTCGGCAAGACGGTGGCCGGCGGGGCGGAGGCGGCGTTCCACCTGACC
>JABDIP010000225.1 GCA_013003675.1 Inquilinus sp. | reverse complement strand
GGCTGCATCGTCGACTGGTCGAACAGGGCCGCGTCGGGGCCGTCGCGCAGGGCCTGACCGGCGGGGCGATCCCGGTCGGCGGGATGCTCGACCCCCGCGGCCGGCTTGGCGCGGTGCCGGTGCTGCTGACCGGCGACGCGGCCGGGCTGACGAACCCGGTGACCGGCGCCGGAATCGCCGCGGCCGTCGTCTCCGGGCGGCTGGCCGGCAGGACGGCGGCGGACTGGCTGGCCGGCGAGACCGACGCCCTGGACGATTTCGCCGGGGAGGTGGAGGATCTCTTCAAGGGCGCCCTGGACCGGGCGGTCCGCCGCCGCCGCGAGATCCTGCGGAGCTACGAATCCGGAGCCGGGCCGACGCCGGCCGCGCTGCGGCGCGGCTGGATCGCCTATCCGGAATACTGGGCAGCGTGAGAAGGAAAGTTGCGGTGACGCGAGGAGACCCGAGATGACGTGCCTGAAGCCTGAAGGAACGAGCCCCGGCGCCGTCGGTCCGGACGGCCTGGACTTCAATCCCTTTGACGTCATGCGGCCGCGCGCGCCGACGCGCACCCCGGCCGATGCCCGCAACGGCGCCCGGGTGAGAACCAACGACGTGGCGCCCGCCGGAGTCTATCGGCCGAACGACAACATCCTGACGCCGCACATGCGCTCGCCGGACTATGTGCAGATGTCGACGGCGGCGGCGATCACCCTCGGCGTCATGGGCGGCAAGATGCATCGCTGCGCCTGCACCCGCTGCCTGAACCTGCTGCTGACCTATCCGGAGGGCTGCCGGGCCAACTGCGCCTATTGCGGGCTGGCGCGCCACCGCGAGGCCGAGCGCGACTACGCCGACCGCAATTTCATCCGGGTCGACTGGCCGGCGGTGCCGATGGCGCAGATCGTCGACATCGTCGCGCGGGACGGCGCCGACACGCCGTTCCACCGCATGTGCATCAGCATGATCACCCACCCGAAGTCCGACCGCGACACGGTCACCGTGCTGAAGAACTGGACCGACCGGATCGCGCCGGAGACGGTGCCGGTCTCCATCCTGTCCAACCCGACGACGATGACGCGGCAGGATGTGCGGACGCTCCGCGACCTCGGCGCCGACATCTTCACCGTGGCGCTCGACGCCGCCACGCCGGAGCTGTTCGACCGCACCCGCGGCAAGGGCGTGCAGTCGCCCCATAGCTGGGCGAAGTACTGGGAGATCCTGCACGACGCGCGCGACATCTTCGGGGCGCAGAAGTTCGGCGCCCATATCATCGTCGGCATGGGCGAAACCGAGCACGACGTGCTGAGCCTGGTGCAGCGGCTGGTCGACCTCGGCGGCCACAGCCACATGTTCTGCTTCTTCCCCGAAAAGGGCTCGCTGATGGACCATCTGCCGGCGACGCCGCGCGACCAGTGGCGGCGGGTGCAGCTCGGCCGCTACCTGATCGACTATTGCGGCGCCCGGGTCGATCACATGACGTTCGACGACCATGGCCGGGTCGCCGATTTCGGCCTGCCGCCGCCGGAGCTGGACGCCATCATCGACAGCGGCATCGCGTTCCGCACCTCGGGCTGTCCCGGCAAGGTCGCCGAGGACATCTCCGCCTGCGACCGGCCCTATGGCGATTCGCCGCCGAGCGATATCGCCAGCTATCCCTTCCAGCCCAACAAGACGGATCTGCGCAAGATCCGCCGGCAGTTGGGCGCGCCGAAACCGCCCAACTGATCGGATCACAGCCGTGACACGCCCTTTCCGCGTCATCGACACCGGCCTGCGCGAGGGCCGCGCCAACATCGCCTTCGACCAGGCCCTGATCGACGCGCACAAGGCCGGCGACATCCCCGACACGATCCGCTTCCTGCGCTTCCCGCCGACCGCACTGATCGGCCGCCATCAGGCGCTGAGCCACGAGCTGAAGCTGGACCATTGCCGGCAGAACGGCATCGGCATCGTGCGGCGGATCACCGGCGGCGGCGCCATCTATTTCGACGAGGGACAGCTCGGCTGGGAGCTGGTGTTCAGTCGCGCGACGCTCGGCATCTCCAACCTCGCCGATCTGGCGCGGGAGATCTGCGAGGCGGCGGCGGCCGGGCTCGGCACGCTGGGGGTGGCGGCAAAATACCGGCCGCGCAACGACATCGAGGTCGACGGCCGAAAGCTGTGCGGCACCGGCGGCTTCTTCGACGGCGACACGCTGTTCTATCAGGGCACCGTGCTGATCGATCTCAACCCGGCCGACATGGTCGCGGCGCTGAGGGTGGCGGAGGCCAAGCTCGCCAAGCGCGCGCTCGATTCGGCAAGCCAGCGGGTGACGACGCTGAAGCAGCTTCTCGGCGACGGGCTGCCGGACCTCGCCACCATCCAGGCGGCGCTGCTCAAGGGTTTCGCCGACCGGCTCGGCATCGCACCGGAATGGGGCGCGATCACCGCTGGCGAGGAGACGCTGGCGACGCAGGCCTTCGACGAGGAGATCGGCACCGACTCCTTCGTCCACGAGATCGACGATCCGGAGTCCGGCGGCGATGTGTTGAGCGCCAGCCACACCGGCCCCGGCGGCACGGTGTCGGCCTATCTGCGCCTGGAGGGCCCGCGCCAGGACCGGGTCCGCGAAGTGTTGTTCACCGGCGACTTCTTCGTCACGCCGCCGCGCATCGTCTTCGATCTGGAGGCCAGCCTGCGCGGTCTGCCGACGGCCGATCTCGGCGCGGGGGTCGAGCGGTTCTTCGCCGACGCACCGGTCGACCTGCTGACCATCGCCCCGGCCGATTTCCGCAGCGTCGCCGAAGCCGCGCTCGGGTCGCGGTGAGACATGCAGGTCGGCGCCCCGGTCTTCGTCATCCAGCACACGTCGGGCGAGTTCCTGGGGCTGATCGAGGACCATCTCGAGGGCCGTGGCATCCGCTTCGTCTATTCCCGGCCGTTCACCGCCGGCGGCAAACTGCCGGCGACGCTCGATTTCGCCAAGGGGCTGGTCCTGCTGGGCGGCGGCCCCTGGGGCACCGGCGGCGGCCGCGCGGTGCCGTCGCTGACCGAGGAGATCGACCTCACCCGCCGCTGCCTGGAACTCGGCAAGCCGGTGATCGGCATCGGTCTCGGCGCGCAGATCCTGGCGCTCGCCACCGGCGGCGGGGCGGAGCGCTCG
>JABDIP010000130.1 GCA_013003675.1 Inquilinus sp. | reverse complement strand
GCCGCCCCCTGGATCGCCCTGGGGGTGGTCGGCTTCGTCCTGGTGCCGTGGTACGCGGCCGACGGCGGATTCTGGAGCTTCTCCTGGCTGGGCGCAGGCGGACCGTTCGGCGCCGGCACCGGCTCCGGCCTGTTCCTCGGGCTGCTGTACGACCGGCCATGGCTGGCGCCGATCGCGCTGTTGCTGCTGCTGCCGCTGACGGTCGCCGGGCGGCCGAAATCCGACCCGCTGTTCGGCCGCGTCCTGGTGCTGTCCGGCGCCCTGGGCTTTTCCTACGTGATCGGCCAGGGCTTCGCGATCGGCATCGACGGCTGGGAGTTTCCCGGGCTGGAGACGCTGCTCGGGCCGACCGACCTGCGCCAGCCCGGCATGGGCTATGGCGCAATGCTGGTGGGGTCGGCCTTCCTGTTCCTGCTGACCACCGGCATTGCGGCGCGCGGCGCCATCCACGGCGACGCCTTCGTGGTCGGCTCGATCGGCCTGATCGTCGCGGTGGTCGCCGTCTTCATCTTCTTCCCGGTCTTTCGCATCCTGCTCAGCGCGCTGCAGGACAATGCCGGCGTCTATTCGCTCTCGGTCTTCCTCGACAAGCTGTTCGACGCCAAGATCTGGGGCACCGCCTGCCTGACCGGGCGATTGCGCTGCGGCATCGCCTGGAACTCGCTGCTGCTGGCGGTGCTGACCGGGGTCAGTTCGACCGTGCTCGGCCTCGCCTTCGCGCTGGTCGCGACACGCACCGGGTTCTCCGCCAAGCGGTCGCTCAGGGTGCTGACGGTGCTGCCGATCATCACCCCGCCCTTCGTGATCGGCCTCGCCGTCATCCTGCTGTTCGGCCGCTCCGGCCTGGTCTCGCAATTCCTCTGGGAGGTCTTCGAGATCCGGCCGAGCCGCTGGGTGTTCGGACTGCCGGGGGTGTGGTTCGCGCAGACCCTGGCCTTCACGCCGATCGCCTTCCTGGTGCTGATCGGCGTCGTCGAGGGGGTCAGCCCGTCCATGGAGGAGGCGGCCCAAACCCTGCGCGCCAGCGGCTGGCGCACCTTCACCTCGGTGTCGTTCCCGCTGATGCGGCCGGGGGTGGCGAATGCCTTCCTGCTCGGCTTCATCGAGAGCCTGGCCGATTTCGGCAACCCGCTGGTGCTGTCGGGCAACTACGACGTGCTGTCGACGGAGATCTTCTTCGCCGTGGTCGGCGCCCAGAACGATCAGGGCCGGGCGGCGGTGCTGGCGATCGTGCTGCTGGTCTTCACCCTATCGGCGTTCCTCGCCCAACGGGTGTGGCTGGGGCGGAAATCCTACGCCACGGTCACCGGCAAGGGCGATGCCGGGGTGCGGATCCAGATCCCGACCAGCCTGAAATCCGTGGTCTACGCGGTCGCCCTGCCCTGGGCGGCGCTGACCGCGGTGATCTATGTGATCATCCTGTTCGGCGGCTTCGTCGAGCTGTTCGGCCGCGACCACTCGCTGACCCTGCGCCACTATGTCGACGCCTTCGGCATCGCCCGGGGCGAGTTCGGCTGGGTGTTCAGCGGCCTGGCCTGGAACTCGTTCTTCACGACGATCTGGATCTCGCTGATCTCGGCGCCGCTGACCGCCATCGTCGGCCTGCTGACCGCCTATGTGCTGGTGCGCCAGCGCTTCATGGGGCAGCACATCTTCGAGTTCGGCACCATGCTGAGCTTCGCCATCCCCGGCACGGTGATCGGCATCGCCTATATCCTGGCCTTCAACGTGCCGCCGATCGAGCTGACCGGGACCGGCATCATCCTGGTGATCAGCTTCGTCTTCCGCAACATGCCGGTCGGCGTGCGCGCCGGTGTGGCGGCGATGAGCCAGCTCGACCGCAGCCTCGACGAGGCGTCGCTGACCCTGGGCGCGAACAGCTTCACCACCATCCGCAAGGTGATCCTGCCGCTGCTGAAGCCGGCCATCCTGGCGGCGCTGGTGTTCAGCTTCGTGCGGGCGATGACCGCGCTGAGCGCCGTCATCTTCCTGGTCAGCGCCAATTACGACATGGCCACCTCGTTCATCATCGGCCGGGTCGAGAACGGCGATTACGGCCAGGCGATCGCCTATTCCTCGGTGCTGATCATTGTCATGCTGACCGTGATCCTGCTGGTCCAGGCCATCATCGGCCAGCGGCAGATCCACCGGCGGGCCGAGGATGGCGGCGCCGCCACGCCACAGCCGATCGGAGGACTGACCGGATGAGCAACGGCAAGCCGGCCTCCTCGGTGGTCTTCGACGGCGTCACCAAGCGGTTCGGGTCGGTCGTCGCCGTCGATACCGTGTCGTTCCGCGTCGAGGCCGGCCGGCTGGTCACCTTGCTGGGGCCGAGCGGCTGCGGCAAGACGACCACCCTGCGCCTGATCGCCGGGCTGGAGATGCCGACCGGGGGGCGCATCCTGATCGGCGACGAGGACGTGTCGTCGCTGCCGGCGACCGACCGCGACGTCAGCATGGTGTTCCAATCCTATGCCCTGTTCCCGCACATGACGGTGCTGGAGAACGTGTCCTACGGGCTGGTGGTCAGCGGCCTGGCGAAGCGCGACGCGCACGCCCGGGCCGAGGAGGGGCTGGCCCAGGTCGGCCTGGCCGGGCTAGGCCGCCGCCTGCCCAGCGAGCTGTCCGGCGGCCCGCAGCAGCGGGTCGCGGTCGCCCGGGCGCTGGTCCTGGAACCGCAGGTGCTGCTGTTCGACGAGCCCTTGTCGAACCTCGACGCCAAGCTGCGCCGCCAAGTGCGCGAGGACATCCGCGAGCTGCAGCAAACCCTGAACCTGACCTCGGTCTATGTCACCCACGACCAGCAGGAGGCGCTGGCCGTCTCCGACCGCATCATCGTCATGCGCAACGCCGAGATCGCCCAGGAAGGCACGCCGCACGAACTCTACGAACAGCCGGTCGACCGTTTCGTCGCCGATTTCGTCGGCGACGCCAACCTGCTGGAGGCCGAGATCCTGCGCCTGGACGGCGACGCGGCGGTCGTCCGGGTCGCCGGCGTGGAACTGCGCCTGCCGCATCGCGACCTGAAGCCGGGGCCGGCCGATCTGGCGGTCCGGCCGGAGTCGATCCGCCTGGCCGAGGCGGGCGCGCACGACGGCGTGCCCGGCGAGGTGACCAAGGCGACCTATCTCGGCAACCACCTGGAATACACGGTGACGACGGAATCCGGCGCGCTGTTCGTGGTCGACCCGCATCTGGGTCCGGCCCGCCCGCCGGGCGGCGCGGTGACCGTCAAGTTCGGCGACCGCGGCATCGCCCTGGTCAAGCCGTAGGGCAAAAGGGGACGCTCAAAAAGGTGAGCGTCCCTTTTTTAAGAGCCGAAACCCGGGGCGGTGGTCGGGAGCGCCGGGACGAACTGCACCGGGGCGCTGTCCGCCTGGACCAGACGGATGGCATAGGGCGCGGTGAAGGCTTGCGACACCAGGGCGTCGGGCGGCGGCGTCGTCTCGCGGTAGCCGGCGACGACGAGGCCGTCCTGCCGGGTCACCCGATCGAAGGCGACGGTGTAGCCGCCGGTCGGCCGCGATCCGAGGAAGATGGCGAGCGCCATCGAGCCTTCCGGCAACTCGCCCGGCGGCGGTTCACCGACAAGCTGCCACAGGATCTCCCAGCCGCGCTGGTCGCGGGCGGTGATCTGCACGTCCAACTGCCCGGCGCTCTGCGCTCCGAACCAGTCGTGCCGGCCGTTGATGCCGGGACCGGCGGCCAGCGGGATGCCCAACGACTCGACCGGCGGCAGCGGCTCCTGTCCGCCGCCGAGCAGGTCGATCGGCGAGCCGTCGCCGCCGCAGCCGGCGAGCGCGAGAGCGGCCGCGAGGGCCGACAGGAAGGTGATCCGGATCATCATGCTCAAGCCCCTCGCCACCGGTCAGCCGGCCTGCTTCAGCCGGGTTTCGACCAGCGTCGCGAACAGGCTGGCGCCGACCGGCAGCACGTTGTCGTTGAAGTCGTAACGCGGGTTGTGGACCATGCAGCCGCTGGGGCCGCCGGCCTGGCCGAGCCAGAGATAGGCACCGGGCCGTTCCAGCAGCATGAAGGAGAAATCCTCCGCCCCCATCACCGGCTCGACGTCGCGCCGCACCTTGTCGGGACCGACGACGCTGCCGGCGATGTCGGCGGCGAGAGCCGCATGCTCCGGATGGTTCACCGTCGCCGGATAGCCGCGGTCGTAGTTCATTTCGATCTCGGCGCCGAACGCCTCGCCGACGCCCTTGCAGATGCGCGCCATGCCGCCCTCGATCATGTCCTGGGTCTCGGGCTTGAAGGTCCGCACGGTGCCGCTCAGCGCCGCCTCCTCGGCGATCACGTTGTCGGCGCTGCCGACATGCACCTGGGTCACGCTGATGACCGAGCTGTCGAGCGGATCGGTGCGCCGGCTGACCAGGGTCTGGAAGGCGGTGACCAGCTGCGCCGCGATGACCACCGGGTCGTTCGCATGATGCGGCATGGCGGCGTGGCCGCCCCGGGCGCGGATGGCGATGTCGAACCGGTCGGCCGCCGCCATGATCGGACCGGGCACGGCGGCGATCTCGCCGGCCGGCAGTTCCGGCCAGTTGTGCAGGCCGTAGACCTCGTCGCAGGGGAAGCGGTCGAACAGCTTCTCCTCGACCATCAGCTTGCCGCCGCCGCGCCCCTCCTCGGCCGGCTGGAAGATGAAATTGACAGTGCCGTCGAAGTTCCGCGTCTCGGCAAGGTACTTGGCGGCGCCGAGCAACATGGTGGTGTGCCCGTCATGGCCGCAGCCGTGGAACTTGCCCGGGTGCGTCGATTTGTGCGGAAAGTCGTTCTCCTCGTCCATCGGCAGCGCGTCCATGTCGGCGCGCAGTCCTACGGCCCGGCCGCTGGCCGCCCCGTCACGGCCTTTCAGCACGCCGACGAGGCCGGTCTTGGCGATGCCGCGATGCACCTCGATGCCCCATTCCTGCAGCTTTTCGGCGACCAGGTCGGAGGTGCGGACTTCCTCGAAGCCGAGCTCCGGGTGCATGTGGATATCGCGCCGCCATTCGGTCATTTCCTCCTGCATGGCGGCAATGGAATTGATGATCGGCATGGGGCGATTGGTCCTGTCGGGTCGGCGGATCGGAAGGTGCGCTACTGTGCCCTGTGGCCTCGATCTCGGCAACAGTGGCGCGGCGAAAAAGCCGCCGCCGCGAAACCGCAACGGCGGATCACAAGAGCCGGCGAGGCGGCGGCAGGCGCGCTAGGTTCTCGTCGATCGCGGCGGCCGTCGGCAGGCTCTCCTGGGCGCCCAGCGCCAGGCAGGCGAGCCCGGCCCCGACCCCGGCCCGGCGCAGCGCCTCGGGCAGCTCGAGGGCGGCGTCGAGCCCGGCCGCCAGCACGCCGGTGAAGGCGTCGCCGGCGCCGGTGGTGTCGACCGGCTCGATCGCCATTGCCGGCTGTTGCCAGAGGTTTCCCGGCTCGGCCGCCAGCGCGCCCCGGCCGCCCAGGGTGACGACGCAGACCAGGCCGGCGGCGTCGGCCAAGGCCCGGGCCGTCGCCTCGGGCCCGCCGCCGCCGAGGCCGAGATGGCCGGCGACCATCTCCGCCTCGA
>JABDIP010000117.1 GCA_013003675.1 Inquilinus sp. | reverse complement strand
CGGCGGGTTCGGCGGCCTCGCCGAGCATCATCTTTTCGGAGACGAGGCCGGCATTCTGGCGGACCTTTTGTTCGATGGAGTCGGCGATCTCCGGGTTCTCGCGCAGGAAGCCCTTGGCGTTCTCGCGGCCCTGGCCGATACGCTGGCCGTCGTAGGAGAACCAGGCTCCGGCCTTCTCCACCACGCTCGCCTGGACTCCCAGATCGAGCAGTTCGCCGGTCTTCGACACGCCCTCGCCATACATGATGTCGAACTCGACGGTGCGGAACGGCGGCGCCATCTTGTTCTTGACCACCTTCACCCGGGTCTGGTTGCCAACCACCGTGTCCCGGTCCTTGATCGCGCCGATCCGGCGGATGTCGAGACGGACGCTGGCATAGAATTTCAGCGCATTGCCGCCGGTCGTCGTCTCCGGGCTGCCGAACATGACGCCGATCTTCAGGCGGATCTGGTTGATGAAGATCACCAGGCAGTTCGAGCGGGCGATCGACGACGTCAGCTTGCGCAGCGCCTGGCTCATCAACCGGGCATGCAGGCCGACATGGCTATCGCCCATCTCGCCCTCGAGCTCGGCCCGCGGCACCAGGGCGGCGACCGAATCGACCACCAGCACGTCGACCGCGCCGGAACGCACCAGGGTATCGGCGATCTCCAGCGCCTGCTCGCCGGCGTCGGGCTGCGAGATCAGCAACTCATCGACATCGACCCCCAGCTTGCGGGCATAGGTCGGGTCGAGTGCGTGTTCGGCGTCGATGAAGGCGGCCGTGCCGCCGACCTTCTGGGCCTCGGCCACCGCGTGCAGCGCCAGGGTGGTCTTGCCGGAGCTTTCGGGCCCGTAGATCTCGACGACGCGCCCCCTGGGCAAGCCGCCGATGCCGAGCGCGATGTCGAGACCGAGCGAGCCGGTCGACACCACCTCCACGTCCACGTTCTGGCGCGCGCCGAGCTTCATGACCGAGCCCTTGCCGAAGGCCCGTTCGATCTGCACCAGGGCAGCATCGAGCGCCTTGTTCTTATCCATGGACGACCTTTCGACTAACCGGAGTTGTGCGGATGACATCGCTGGTCCCCTATTTCCCATAGCTGACGGCCGGACACAACGCCGAGGCGGCGTCGGCTCGAATTACACCGTACATGTTTTGTTCTATTCGGCCAACAAGTTTTAGAGCGCTGAGAAAAATAGACAATTCGGATCGTGTTCAGGAAGCGTTCGCGTTGCCCGGAGGCGGCGGCGGTCCCCGGTCAGCCGCCCAACGACCACCCCATCGGACGATAGGTGAGGGTCACCAGGCCCGCATTGGAGACCGAGTCGCCATCCTCGTCGTCGAAGGATTGCCAGCGGTAACGATAGGCGGCGCGCAGCGACCAAGTCTCAGTCATCCGCCATTCCACCGACGGCTCGGCGCGGACGAAATCCCGGCCGGCCGTGCCGTCGTCGAAGACCCGATCCTGCGCCCGATAGCGGGCATCCAGGCCCAACGACACCGTCTCGCTCCAATCCTGCCTGTAGGTCAGGTCGACGGTGTCCCGTTCGACGATGTTTCCGCCGCCACTCGGCGCCACGGTGCGGGCGTAGGCGAGTTCGAGCACGGCCTCGGGCGCGACGCGGAACTCCAGCCCGGCCGAGGGCAGGAACCCGGTGGTCGACTGCCCGGCGACCAGATCGGTTGCCGTCTCGGCGCGAAACACGCCGACGCCGAACTGGAGTCGCAGTTGCGGCGTCGCCTCGGAGGTCAAGCCGAATTCGAGCCCATAGATGTCCGATTCCCGGTTGTCGACGGTGTCGGACTCGACCCGCGCCCCGAAGGCCGACACCCCCAGCGCACTCGACCGCGTCAGATCGTGGGTCCAGTCAAGGGCGCCGCCATAGCGGTCGTAGTCGACCAGGTCGCTTTCGTAGTCCACGGTGCGGTACTCGCCTGCCAGCGAGAACCGGTCGACCCGCGTCGCCTGATAGGACCAGGAAGGACGGACCTCGAAGGCCTCGCGGCGGATGTTGTCGAAGATGAACCTGCCGGTGTCGTCTTCCTCGCTGGTTCGGGTCGTATCCCGGTCGTACTCAACATCGAGGCCGAGCCGCGAGAGTTCGCCGGGGCGATACCCGAAATTCCCGACCAGGCGCTGGTCGTTCGAGTCCAACCCGCTCTCATCGGAGTAATAGGTGAAGTCGAACCGTGACACCAAGCTCAGGTCCAAAACCTCGGTGCCTCCGTCGATGTCGAAACCGAGCGTCGTGCGCGAGGACTCGTCGGAAATCTCGCCGGTGCGGGTGAATCCGACATTATCGTCATAGGCGACGCGCTCGCTGGCGAAGGCCTCCAGGGTCCAATCGGCCGCCTCGGCCGGGGACCGGCCGGCGAGGACAAGCACCGCCGAGGCTAGGCCCATAGTGGCCCGGCATAACCGCCTTTCCAGTCCGCGCTGCCGCGGCGGCACGGCGCGGTGCCGCATTAGAACAGCGACCGTCCCGGCACCATGACGACGTCGCCGCTGCCCAGTTCGAAGTTGAAACCGAGGCTCCGCCCTTCCTTGATCTCGCCGTAGGGAAATGGCACCGCGACCTTGATGTCGCCCTGCCGGCGCAGCACGACGATCTTGTCCTCGCTGGCAAAGGCGGTCAGACCGCCGGCGAGGCTGAGCGCCTGCATGACGTCGAGCGGGCGATCGGGCTGGTATTCGCCCGGCTTGTTCACTTCACCGATGACATAGATCCGGTGTCCCGCAGCCTTGACCACCGAGACGGAGACCGCCGCATCGGGGATGTAGCGCCGCAGCTTGCCGGCGATGGCGCGTTCCAGCTCATTCGGCGTCAGCCCCTCGGCGGTCACCTGACCGACCAAGGGAAAACTGACGGTGCCGTCGGGCAGGACAAGCGTCTCGCGGTTAAGATCGTCCTCTTTCCAGACCGAGATCATCAACTCGTCGCCCGGATTCAGCCGATATGCCTGCTCGGCGGCGATCGCCGCGACCGGCACGGCGAGCAGAACCAACGTCAACAGCAGCTTACGCATGGTACCTCCGACTGCGAACCGTCGATTCCCCAACCCTGGCACCGCGAACCCGGACGAAATAAGATCGGCCCAAACGGCCGATCAGCCTTCCCGACGACGCGCCCATTGCTATTCGGCAAGCGCGGCACCGAGGGTCGCAGCGTCCATGTATCGGTGGAGGAGTGACATTTATTGGTTAATATTTATTAACTAACGATACCACTATTCGTCGGGTTATGCAAGTTTTTAGTCGGCATCTCCGGCCGCTAGCGAAATAATCGAGCGACGAAATCGACGTTTCACTCCGGCCGGAGCGCAATTGGCCCGCCGACGGCATGGCACGCCCCTGATTTGTCTCATAGAAGTCACCGGGCACGCAGGCGGCAGGGTGCTAACATGAAGTTAAGCAGTTGTGTGGCTGTGCCGGCCAACCAAATAAGGCCGCGCAGGCCTTTGTCCGGCCTCAGAGAGCGCCGGCGCAATCCAGGGAGGACGCTGCACGATGACCATGCCGAATTTCCTGGTCATCGGCGCGGCAAAGTCGGGCACGACCTCGCTGCACCATTATCTGCGGCAGCACCCGGACATCTTCATGTGTCCGAAGAAGGACACGTTCTTCTTCAACTTCGACGGCCGCGAACCGGATTTTGGCGGACCCGGCGACAATGCCTGGTACGAGGGCCGGGCGGTGATCGACGAGGCCGAATACCGGGCGCTGTTCGCTGGTGTGACGAATGAGAGTGCCGTGGGCGAAGCTTGCGCTGGCTATCTGTACGATCCCGATGCCCCTGCACGCATCCATCGTCTTATCCCCGACGCCAAGCTGATCGCGGTGCTGCGCGATCCGGCCGAGCGCGCCTATTCCAGCTTCATGCAGCAAGTCCGCGACGGGATCGAAACGACCACAGATTTCGCCGAAGCGCTGTCGCTCGAGGCGGATCGGATATCCCAGAACTGGCGCCCCATTTGGCACTATCGGAATCGCGGGCTCTATTTTGAGCAAATGTCCCGCTATCTGGAGCATTTCGATCGCTCGCAGCTGCACATTTGCCTGTACGAAGATTTGCAGCAGAACCCTATAGCGATGCTGAAGGGCATCTTTGCCTTCCTCGGCGTCGACCCTCACTTCGAGCCAGACGTTTCGGCGCGCCACAATCGGGCAGGCATACCGGCAAGCCGCATACTCTACCGGCTGATCATGTCCCCGAATGCGCTCAAGAGCGTCGCCAAGCCATTGCTGCCTGCACGGTTGCGTGCCGCTGTGAAATCGACGGTCACCGAAAGCGATGCGCTACTGCACCGACCGGACCTGCCGTCGGCGCTTAGACGACAGCTTGTCGGAGGACTTCGCGAGGACGTGTTGGCACTTCAAGAGATCGTCGGGCGCGACCTCTCACATTGGCTGCTATGACCGGGGGCGCGGCGCCACAAGCTTTCGAATAACTTGGCGAAACGCCGATTTGACAGCCTTGATCGCCATGGTGGCGAAACATACGATAGTACCCTGCCAGTCGTGGCGATCGATCTCCCATACGACAAGTTGGTCCGCCCGCAGGCTTCGCCACCACGCACGGGGCGACATCACCCATTCCGGGTAGTTCCAGCGGTAGCGCAGGAAGACAGACGCCGCATCCTGGACCAGATACACCATCTTTATCGTGCCGGGCCCAGGCCCAACGACCCTTGGGGCGATTGCCTCACCGATCAGGTCACGATAGGCAATCCAGGGAATGTTGCACTCAGTGGCGCCGGTGATGCCGATCCACCCCCAGCAACGTGGGTTCATCTCGAGGAGTCGGTATCGACCGGTGCGGTCGTCGCAGTTGAACTCCGCCTCCGCGATGCCTTGATAACCGAGCAACTTGACCATGGCCGCGACCTCATCCAGCACCTCCCGCGGCACCGCATCCGACTGCAGCAGCGAGGCATCGCCATAGAGGGCTGGATAGCCGCGCAGGCGGCGGCCGACGAAAAGAGCTCTGATCTTCGAACTGCTGTCTGCATAGAGACAAACCGAGAATTTGCTGGCCGATGTGCCGCTGACGTATTCCTGAATCAGGATATGCGGCAGGAAGTCCCGGTTGCAGTCCTGGTACGCCGTCCAATCCGCGGCGTTCGAAATTAGCGAGAAGCGCCGTTCGTGCAGGTCTTCCTCGGAAGGCAGGCCGAGCTTTCCGGCATTCGAAAAACCGCGATGGTTCGGCTTCGCGACGACGGGAAATTCAAGACCATTGCCGGGGTGGAACTGGCATGCCGGCATCGACCGGGGATAGCTCCCAATCCGATCTGAGGCCCAGGCGCTGAAATCGGCCTTGTGAACCAGCAGATCGACGACTTCGGAACGTGCGATGCAAGGAAGCGCCACCTCGCGAAGCCGGTCGCGATGTCGCGCCAGAGCCTGGGCATGCTGATCGCAACCGGTGAAGATGACCGGCGGCCGGCTCTGCAGGCGAGCCAGCGCCACTAGGTCGGCGATCATCCCCTCCTCGTCCTCGCGCGGATCAGCAACCGGGAAATAGCGGGCGTATCGCGAAACCGCGCCGGGGACGCGCCGAGACGAGCAAACCCAGCAGGGCACACCTTTGGCCCCGAAGATGCGGACCAGCGAGAGCACGTCCGTGCCCACGCCAACCACGAAAACCGGGTGTTGCGGACCGCTCACCGTGCGGTCCCGCAAGGATCGTCGCCGAGCGACCGCATCGTCGGCGTCCCTAGGCGACAACCGCCGGCCTGGCCGGCGACGAATCCACTCGATCGCGGGCCGCGATACCGACGAAACTTTCCCGATCCCGCAGTACGGTCACGCTGCCTGCGTCGGCGAGCAGCACAGGTGGCCGAGGGTAAGCGAAATCGCTTGAGAACGAAGTGAAATACGCCCCCGCATCCATGACCGCGAGGACGTCACCCTCGCTCAACTCCGGCAGCCGCACGGCGTCGTAGACCAGATCGGACGGAGTGCAGGTGCGCCCCACCAAACGGTAGTTCCGCAACGAGGGCTCCCGCATACGATTGGCGGCCAGCACATGGTGAAACTCGAACGAGGTTGGAACCGTGATGTTCATTTTGCCGCCATCGAGGATCGCGATCGGCGGCGCACGCGGCTTGAGCGCCCGCACCGCCAACAACAGTATCTGCGCGCCGCTGGTAATCGCCCGTCCCGGCTCGACGATCACTGTCGGAGGCCGCGCCATGCCGTCGGTGTAGCGACGCAGCGTCGCCGCCATGATTGCCGCCACGTCGGACAGATTCGGCAACGACCCGGGTCGCGGCGGGGCCCAAGGGCGTCCCAGCAAGCGGCAAATCCGTCGCTCCAGCCCGCCGACGTCCCGAACCGTGGGCACCGGATAGCCGCCACCGAGGTCGAGATATTCGATCCGGCCATCAGCCATCGCGCCGGTTTCGCTCATGAAGGCGAGCGCCTCGTCAAGAGCATGGCCAAACACCGATCGATCGCCAATCTGCGAGCCCAGGTGGAGGTGGATGCCCTTCAGCTTCAGCACCGCCTCGTTTTCGGCAATGAACCGCAGACCCGCGGCCGCTTCGCCGTTGTGCATCTGGAACCCGAACTGGGCATTCCAACCGCGGCGCGGGCATAGCCGCAAGCCGATATTGGCAGACCGCCCGATGGTCCGGCAGACCTCGGCGATGGCCATCAGATCGCTCATCGAATCCGCATTGATGAGTTTCAGATCGTTGCCGATCGCCAAGCCAAGGCTCTCCTTGGATTTGTGCGGGCCGTTGTAGATGATCCGCCGTCCCGGCAGGCCCAATTCAATCGCCAACCAGAGCTCATAGGGCGATATCACCTCGGCGCCGATGCCCTGGTCGTGGATCAGCCGCAGGAGACCAGGCACGCAGTTCGTCTTGTAGGAGTAGAAGACTTCGCAATCGTGAAGCGCCGCGCCGAACACCGAACTGACCCGTTCGCAGTTGTCCAGCAATCGCCGCTTCGAAGCGACATGCGTCGGCGTGCCATGGTCGCGGGCAACCTCCACCAGGTCGTACCCGTCGAGTTCCAAATGGCCAGCGTCGTTGACCGCACAACCCCATAGCCCAAGGTCTGCCGTCAGGGGCGGCTGCTGTCGGCGCCGCATCATGACGGCTGCCGGGAGGTGCTGAAGAGGGGCGCCAATCGCTTGGCGAGATACGGCAGCAAGGAGGCCTGCTTGGCCCGGTTGGCAAGCAGGCCGCGCAGCAGCGCAAAGGGAATGGCGACCAATAGCAGAACGACCCTTATCCGACGCACGGCAATCGCCTGAGGTTCGTATCCCAGCGCGCGCAGATCTCGCCCGGCGACCATCTGGCCGATCCACGCGTGCTCCGGCGGGAGGCCTCTGCGCCATCGCCCCACCGACGAGCCGAAGATTCCGGACGCATTTTCCCGCCTCTTTCCGTCGGAGCTGTTGTTCTCGCTCACTTCGAGCATGGCCGGTTCGAACGCCTCCCCGATCATGCCGCAAAGTGCCTCGACGACCACGCGCGGGTCGCCGACCAAGTCTTCGTAACGGATCACCATGATGTTGCCAGGGTCGACTTGGCGCCGGATCGCCGGAATGCGGCGGACGCTGGCCCGCCAGAGCAGGGCGGCGACGGCCGGATGATAAAGGCGTCTTTGGCGGGCGCGGTAGCTGGCGGGAACGACGTTCTTCATGCCGCTATAGGACAGCAGGAAGTCGCGCACATCGCGGACGCAGACAACCACCTTGGCGTCCGGATAGAACGTCAGGATGTCGGTCACGTTGAACAGGTCGCGGGGCACTTGATTGCCCCATCGCACCTTCCCGGCCTCCCGCATCTGCATGCCCATGAACCGGGTCATGACGTCGCGGTAGTCCCGGCACGGTCCCATTCGGCGAATGATTTCGTCGGGATCCTCAAGGAGCCCGCCAAACTGCTTCCGGAACTGCCCTTCGTGCTGACGAAGGTAGAGCGTGGACAGGCGTTCCGCGATCCGCCGCATCGCCGCCGCGTCGGCCGGATCTCCCAGTTGCCGCCGCCGCGCATAGATGTCGTCGAAGAAATGCGTCTCCGCCGGGATGAAGATGCGCGAATGGTTTGAGAGAATGCGCGCCGTCAGCGTCGTGCCGGAGCGCGGCGTGCCCATCACGAAGACGGGCGGTCCACTGCTCTCATTAGGGCCGGCCATGACGCTGTCCCTATCGAATCCGGAGGCCCGGCCGGCCGGCCCTGTGCCGGTCGTTGTCGCACCGAACTATGAGTAAACAACACATCGAAATAGCACTCCCTGTGCATATACCAAATAATATCCCAACTTTGTCACAGAGATTAACTCTGTGCATTCGGGTGTTGGCTCACGTCGACTAGCGATGTACTATAAATCGATTTCGCGACGAGGCAAAGCGAACAGTGCAAAACCAAATGTCGCGATGGGGAGGCTTTGCAGGAAACGGCCCCTGCCCTGCGTTGACGGCGGCTCCGACGGTGGTCGGAATCAGCTTGCCTCCGTCAGGACCGGGTGGGGCCAGGATGGCGGAGCCGGGCGGAACTCGACGATGAGGACTGCGGCAGGATGCCGATGACATTGCCCACCAACCCTGAACCTGACTCGCGCCCGGCGGAGAAAGACGGTGGCGCGGAAAGCCGTGGCATAAAGCGAATGCTGGCCCGCTGGCTCGATGCCCACATGCTTGAGGTGCTGCGCGGCGCGGCGATCGGATTCCCGCTTCGGTTACTGGCCGCCGGCTTGACCTTCGCGCTCAACATCGTGCTTGCGCGGATCCTCGGCGCGGAGCAGGCCGGGCTCTATTACCTGGCACTGACGGTCACGACCCTTTCGGCGACGCTCGCGACGCTCGGCCTGGGCAGTGTCTTGCTGCGAACCACCGCGGCGGGCGCGGCGCGCGGCGATTGGGGTTCGGTCGATACGGCAGCGCGCAAGGGCACGCGGATCGCGTTCCTCTGTTCGGTGGGGCTGACCGTGCTACTGGCGTCGACGGCGCCCTTTCTTTCGGAAGTGGTGCTGGGGAAGGCGGAATTGGCCACGCCCCTGCGATGGATGGCTCTGGCTATCGTCCCGCAAACGCAGCTTGTGCTTCACGTTCGATTGCTGAGAGGGCTCAAGAAGATCGCCCTCTCCCAATTCCTGCGGAACATCGATCTGCCCATCCTGACGATGGTCTTTCTGGTCGCGCTGGGCGGCACCTATGGTGTTAACGGCGCCGCCTGGTCGTATTCGCTTGCTTGCTTCATTACCGCGGCCTTGGCGGTCTGGATGTGGCGCCGCATGCCCAGGCCCGCGAGCACCGGGCCGGGCGAGATCCGACTGCGGGAGATGCTGAGCAGCGGATTCCCGCTGCTGCAGTCGGAGCTCTTGCTGATCAACGCCGCCACGATGCTCATGTTGGGCGCCATGAGTGCGCCCGCGATCGTCGCCATCTTTGGTGCCGCGTCCCAGACTGCCAAGCCGATGCGATTCATCCTTATGGCCGTCAACAGCATCGCCGGGCCGAAATTCGCCGCCTTGCACGGGCTGGCGGAAGGCAAAGCGTTGGGGCGGACGGCGCGGGGGTCGGGATTGCTGATGACTGTCGTCGCCAGCCCCATGTTGCTCGTCCTGATCCTCTTTCCGGGCTGGATCATGGGCCTCTTCGGAAGCGGATTTGTCGCCGGCGCCGACGTCTTGCGTGTCCTGGCGATCGCCCAGTTCATCGCCGTGATTACGGGTTCGATCAGTTCCCTGCTGATAATGAGTGGCCATGAAAAGCTGCTGCGGAACAACAGTGTCGCCGCCTTCGTCCTGGCCATTCTTCTCAACCTGGCCCTGATCCCCGACTTCGGCGCGATGGGTGCGGCGATCTCCCTCGGCACTTCCATCGTGTTTCGCAACGGCCTTGGAGCGCTGCAGGTGTATCGCAGACTCGGCATCCTGCCGTTCTTCATGTCCGCGCCGGCGAATGCCGGAGAACAAGATTGATGGCTATGAATGGGATGGACGCGGTGCGCCGGCGCCTTGCGGTGGCCGTCCCGCACGTCGTTGAGCCGGAAATGTGCCTATCATGAGCCTTCGCCTGTCCCAACAGTGGCTCCACGGTGTCGCCTTCCCGGTCGGCTTGCTCGTGTTGCCGGTCTTCGTCGACATCGCCTTCGGCATGCTCGGCACATCGGGTCGCGCCGGATTCCTGTCGATCGGCGTGGTCGTTCGCGGTTCGATCGCGCTGTTGGCGATCCTGCTGCTGGTGCGGATGCGGGCAACGCCGCTGAAGACCCTTCTCTTCATCCTACTCGGCATCTTCCTTGCCTCCAACGTCATCTGGGCGCTTGCAAGCCCGGTCTACAGCCTCGGCCACGAACTCAACCAGGGCTTCAAGGTTGCCTTTCCGTGGCTGATCGCCGGCACACTGCTCTACCTGGATCGCCGGCAGACAATCGACCCGGCGCTACTGTTGACGCTCATCGCATGGTCCGGCTTCCTCTCCGCCGCCGCACTGATTGGCGCGGCCGCCCTGGGCATCGACAGCGAGACCTACGGCCACTGGAGCTACGGGTCGAAAGGGATGTTCAACGCGCAAAACGATATCGGTCTGACGCTGGTCCTGACACTGGTAGCCGCGGCAGCCCTTCTAGCGCGCACGCGCCGAATGCTGCATCTGGTGATGACGGCGACCATCGCCTGCGCAAGTTTCCTGCTCGGCACTCGGACCGGTGTCCTCGGCCCCCCGCTTGTCGCCATCGCCCTCCTGCTGAGCACTTTTCTCAACCGCCGCCTACTCCGGCCCGCCGACCATCGGACGGGCCTTGGGCAAACCGCGGTCCTCGTCCTGCCGGTGGCGATCGTGGCGCTAGTCGCCGGGATCGTCCTCTCGCAGTCGGAGAAGACCAGTTTCCTTTTCAAGCAGATCGAGTCGCTGAGCGAGGGAACCCCGAGAAGCCATCTCGAGGCAGCGGGAATGGAGCGGCTGCAAGAGAGAGAGCCGGTCTTCACGCTGGTCGGCGATGGCGGGTTGGCCTTCAAGATGTACGTGGCCGAGAACGCCGGTCGGGGGCGCCAAATGATCGATTTCGGCACGCTGACCGCGATGGGAGAAAGCCAGAAATTCGGCTTCCGCGTCCATCGCGTGGAGAATGACGTGATCGACGTCCTGGGTTTCTATGGAGTGCTGCAGTTTGCGGTGATCTATGGCGCCCTCGCCCTCGTCTACGGGATCGCCCTGCGACGCGCTGTTCGGGCCTGGAACCTGGAGAACGTCGCCTGGCTGCTAATCTTCACGCTGTTCCTCGGGCATTCCACTCTTGCCGGTCACGGCCTATTCAGCCCGCAGGTGTCGACGATGATTGCACCTGTACTGTTCCTTCAATTGCGCGATCTGTCGTGGCGGCGCGTCAACCGACCAGTTCCTTCGACTGTGGAAACCACCGGCATCATGGAGGCTGAGGAACGATGACGACGCTAGCGAAGCCGAGCGGCCGGATGGCACGGGCACGTGCGCCGGGAACCGAGCCGAAGTCCGCGTCCGGCGCGGAGCGGAGGTCTCCGGGCCGTCTGCCGACGGCGGTCGTCCTGACCGGTACCGACCCAGCCACCATCAAGGGCGGCATCGCGACAGCGGTCGCCGGATACCACCACGCGCTAATCCAATGCGACCTGTTCGGCGGTCTGATCCCGACCTTCCAGGCCGGATCGGCGAGTGGAAAATGGTTGCCCTGGGTGCGAGCGCTGCCGGCTCTGCGGCGCACCATCGACAGGCTCAATAGAGAGGGCAAGGCAGCGGTTGTCTATGGCCACGCCGGGCCGCGCTTCTCGCTGCTGCGCGAGTCCCTGACGCTGCTCTGGGCCCGGGCCAACGGCGCCCGCACCATGTTGCAGCTGCACACGCCATACATGGACCGATATATGAACAAGCGGTGGGTGCGGTCCCTGCTGCACATCGCTTTTCTGCCGGTCGACCAAGTCACGGTGCTGTCGCCATGGTGGCAGCGCCGCCTGACCGAAGGCGGCTTTCCAGGAACCATCGTGATCCCGAACCCACTCTCCGCCCAGCTCGAGGCGATGGCGCATCGGACTTTGGCACGTGCCGATAGCGGTCCAAAGGTGACGGACGCCGAGGACCCGGTCGTCATTCTCGCGATGGCCAGGCTGACCAGCGGCAAGGGCATCCAAACGGCCGTCGAAGCGCTCGCGCATCTGCCCGAGCGTTTTGTGCTCGATATTGCCGGAGACGGGCCGGAACTGCGGAATCTCCAGGATCTTGCCCGGAAAATCGGCGTGGTCGACCGCACCCGGTTCCTCGGCTGGATATCCGGAACCGAAAAGGACCGACGACTGTCGGAAGCCGATATTTTCTGCGCACCGAGCAAGGCGGATGCCTTCAGCATGAGCATGATCGAGGCGCTGTGCCATGGGCTGCCGGTGGTTACTGTGCGTTCGAGAGCCATTGCGGATCTCGTCAAGGATGGGGAAACCGGATACGTGGTTGAAATCGACGATTCAAAAGCGGTCGCTCAGGCGATCTTAGCGCTGGCGCAACCGTCGGTGCGTGCCGATATGGGCCGGGCGGCCGCCAGCTGGGTGCTGAACGAACTGAGCGGCAAGGTGGTTGGCCGCAGGATCGAACAGGCCGCGCTCGCCGTCCTTGAAGACGCCTAGTGATGGGCGCGCCCGCAGCCGGGGTTTCGCCTAGCCGCGTCGATGGCGCTTCGCCCTTGCCGCGGGATCACCATGATCTCGCGCCGGCCAACCACGACGACTTTTCGCCGATCTTCATCGTCGGGTTCCCGCGCTCCGGAACTACGTTGCTCGCGACGGTGCTTTCTCGCCACAGCCGCATCGCGGTGACCCCTGAAACACTTTTCATGGAACAGGTCTTCGACGACGCCACCGACCCCGCGGTGATGCTGGCGCGGGTGGCTGGGAGTCGGCGGTGCCGGGATCTCGGCCTGGATGCCGATGTGGTCGCGGCGAACTTCACGGCACGGCCGCCGACCTATTGCTGGCTCTTCAGGGTGTTACTGGAAACCTATGCCGCCGACGCGGGGAAAGACTTTGTGGCCGAAAAGAGCCCCCTCCACCTGCTCCATGTCCCAACCCTCGCACAATGGTATCCGCGCGCCCGGTTTCTGCTCCTGGTAAGAGACGGCAGAGACTGCGTTCTCTCGATGCTGAAGGTGCCATGGGCGCACAACAGCGTCCTTCGCCATTCGGCGGAATGGCGTCGTCGCATGGGGAAAGCGCGCCGCCTGTACGACAGCCACCGCCAGACCATACACATCGTCAGATATGAGGAACTGCTCCTTGCCCCGGAAAGAGAGCTTCGGAACGCCATGGCATTCTTGGGGCTGGCGTTCGAGAGGATTCAGCTCTCCCCCTCCACCGCCAGCTCGGCCGTGCCTGGCTGGGAGAAGGCGTGGAAGAGCAAGGCCTACGATGTCCCTGACGCCAGCCGAGTCGCCGCCTGGAAGCGTGAGGCGGACCCGGCAACTCTGCTGGCGATGGAAAGCGTGATGCGCGATGAGTTGGCTGCATGGGGCTATGAGGTGATAGACCGGCGGCTCGACCCCGCCAAAGCTCTGGCGGGATCCATCTTTGCTTCAGATTCTTTCAAGAAAATCCAGAAGGCCTTCAGGCGTCTGCGCGCCGCGACGTGGTAAGGCAAACCAGTACTATGGAAAGCCAGAATCGACGTGACAAGAAATATTTCGTCCTGGGCGTAGGTGCTCAAAAAGCTGGCACCACTTGGCTTCACTCATACTTGTCCAGCATCGAATGCGTGGATCTTGGAATATTTAAAGAATACCATATGTTTGATTCCATGAATATACCAGAGTGCAAATACTTTAGATCTGACTATAGCATTAAATCTAATCTAAAAAAATTGATAAGAAAAACAACAAATAGGGATTACTACAATAGATTTCAGTTCCAAGATTGTCCTGACAAATATTTTGATTACTTCGCAAAAATCCTATCTGAAAACAAATCAATAACTGTTACTGGAGATATTACACCGTCCTATTCTGGCCTGCCTGTCGAGTGCTATAAAGACATACATGACAATTTTGAAAGAAGAAATGTTAAAGTAAAAGTTATTTTCTTGCTGCGGGATCCCTTAGAAAGGTGTTGGTCTGCAGTGAGAATGCATCGTCGAGGGAATAAGACAAATTTTGAGAATGTGGACACCCAGCTCAACGAAGAAGATGCACTGAGGAACTATTATAAGACGCGTAATGCGGAATTTAGAACGAGGTATGATCAAACAATTCAAAATCTAGAGGCCGTGTTCGATGGCGCGGATATTTTCGTAAGTTTCTATGAGACTTTTCTTAAGAGCGGAACTGGCGAGGTTGAACGGCTGGCTAAGTTCTTAGATATTCAGTATACTAAACCAAATTACTCAAGAAAACTTAATGTATCGAAGAAAAATGATAATATATCAGATGAACTCAAGACTGAAATAGTAATGCACTATTCTGATGTTTATCGATTTGCATTTGATAGATACGGACGAGATTTCGTGGCTGAAATTTGGAGTGGCGCCAAGTATTTGATTTGATAACCTCAACCTATGAAATGCGTGATTGTACTTCCAGCATGACTGAGACGGAGGGTTTGATATGTCATGCGTCCCGAAAATAGCCCTAGTGACCTGGTTCAAAGATACGTGCCATTATTTAGTTAGTGGATTGGCATGATGATTGGGGTTGGAGAATGGGTCGCCGGGCACCGGAATTAGTCTTGAGCGAAGACCAGCATCGGGCGCTG
>JABDIP010000111.1 GCA_013003675.1 Inquilinus sp. | reverse complement strand
GCCCCAGGGCCGCCGTCGCCGTTTCTGGCGTTTGTCCTGATGCGATAACGGCTGGTAGCGCGAGTTATTCCCATTTCTGGCGAAACTTTTTTCACGCCTGAGCACTCTATTTCGTTGGCAATTTGTGCACTCCAGCCGGCGACAATGGCGGCAGGAACCGCCATGCAGACCGATCACGAGAAACCGGATGAATCACCGCGGGCAAGATGCTCACCCGATTGGAGCGGTTGGGTAAGTCATGGGTTTCTGCTGTTTGGCGCCCTACTACCACTGCCTTGGGCACCAGACTGGCTACACTCGGTTTCGGCTGCCGTCCTTTGGGCGTTCGGCGGCCTTGTCGTTGTACTCTTGCAGGGCGTGTATGCCTGTTACGCTTTTGGGCTATTCGTGGCGCAGCCGCGCTGGACGAAAAGGCGCGAGAGGACGACACCGCCCGTCTGGCTGCGGAGGACGCTTTCGGCCACCTGTCTCATCGCCGCGCCGGCGGTCGCTGGCCGCCCCTTACTCGCAGTCTGCTATGCTATGATCTTCCTGATGATGGCCGGCCTGCCCGACGCGAAAGGTCAAGAGGCGGAGCGCGACCCGGACCGACCACGGCGGATTGCTAAGGCAATCTACCGGACCCTGACGACGTTCTGGCGATTGGCTGGCCCGCCCCTCGTCGTATTTGGTCGCGTGGTCGGATGGGGGCTGATGGTGCCAGTCGGCATCTTCGCCGGGCTGGGATTTCTGGCCGTCGAGGCTTGGAATCTTGTCCGGCGGCCGTGGCGCGATCGATCATTGGCGCGCGCCCTTCGCACGGCTCTCGATCTACCTGAAGGCGGCGTCTATTTCGTCTATGCCGAGCGGCACCAATTCAACCACTTCCTTGGTCCCGGCGGGGTGCTTCTGAGGTCCATCGATCGGGTTGTCACCCGCGACTGGAAGCGCGATATCCGAGGCGGCCTCGATGGGGATTCCGGCGCGCCGCCGCTGGCCGATCCCGAACGGGAACTGCTCGAGCGGTTCGGCATCAGCAACAGCCGCGAGCACCTTCCCTTCGCCGTCGTCATCGGCGCTGAGGACGGCCTGAGGGCTATCCGCCTGAGCAAGCCTTATCGACAGCGTCGGCGCGACGGCGGTCTGTCGCTCGCCGAGGCTGAGCGCCGACTTCCCTAGCATGTTCCTGACTGGATTGGGGCGGCCTGGCTGCTACTCCGCCGCTTCCTGCCGCGCCGGTGCCGTCTGGAAGGCGGCCATCAGTTCGGCCTTGCGGGCCTCGGCCGATTCGAGCGACGCCTCCTTCACGTGGCCGTAGCCGCGTATCTTCTCCGGCAGCGCGGCGATCTCGACGGCGATCGGCAGGCTTTCGGCGGTGAGGCCTTCGAGCAGCGTGTCGATGGTGGCGAAATACTCCTCGATCAGCCGCCGTTCGGTCTGCCGTTCGGCCATCCGGCCGAACGGGTCGAGAGCGGTGCCGCGCAGGAACTTCAACTTGGCCAGCAGGCCGAAGGCGCTGGCCATCCAAGGGCCGTAGGTGGATTTGCGCAACTCGCCGGTCGCCGGGTCGCGCTTCGCCCAGAGCGGCGGGGCGAGGTGGAAGCGCAGCGCGTAGTCGCCGGTGAACTGGGCCGCCACCTGCCGCCGGAAGCCGCCGTCGGAGAACAGCCGGGCGACCTCGTACTCGTCCTTGTAGGCCATCAGTTTGAAGCCGTAGCGGGCGACCGCCGCGGTCAGCGAGTCGTCCAGGCCGGGCTCGGCGCCGAGAATCGCGCTCTCCGCCGCCCGCATCCGGTCGACCAGGGCGCGGTAGCGGCCGGCATAGGCGGCGTTCTGGTAGTCGGTGAGGAAGGCGGTCCGGCGCTCGACCAACTCGTCCAAGCTCCGCGACAGGGTGTGGCCGGCCGGTTCCGCCGGCATCCTCTCGGCGAGCACGGCCTGGACCGCCGCCGGATCGTGCGCCGCCCGTCGGCCCCACAGAAAGGCCTGGCGGTTCATCTCCACCGCGACGCCGTTCAGCGCGATGGTCTGCTCGATCGCCTCGGCGGCGACCGGGATCAACCCGCGCTGATAGGCGAATCCCAGCATGAACAAATTGGTCGCGATGCTGTCGCCGAGCAGGGCGTTGGCGATCCGCGTCGCGTCGACGGTGTCGATCAGCCCGGGGTCGCCGGCGGTCTCTCGGATCGCCGATAGCAGGGCTTCGTCGCGGAACGGCAGGTCGGGGTTGCCGGTGAAGTCGCCGGTCATGGTCTGATGGGTGTTGATGACGGCGCGGGTCGTGCCCGGACGGATCTTCGGCAGCGCCTCGTTGCCGCCGGACACCACCAGGTCGCAGCCGAGCAACAGGTCGGCGCCGCCGGCGTTGATGCGCACCGCGCTGATCGCCTCGGGCGACCGGCCGATGCGGATATGGCTGACCACGGCGCCGCCCTTCTGGGCCAGGCCGGCCTGGTCGAGCACCGAAACACCCTTGCCGTCCAGATGCGCGGCCATGCCGAGCAGGGCGCCGATGGTCACGACCCCGGTGCCGCCGATGCCGGTGATCAGGATGCCGTAGGGCCGGTCGAGCGCCGGCAACGCCAGCGGCTCGGGCAGGGCGCCGAAGCGGCCGTCGTCACCCGCCGCCGGTTCCGGCTTCTCCGGCTTGCGCAGGCTGCCGCCCTCGACCGTCACGAAGCTGGGGCAGAAGCCCTTGAGGCAGGAGAAATCCTTGTTGCAGCTTGACTGGTCGATCTTCCGCTTGCGGCCGAATTCGGTTTCCACCGGCATCACCGACAGGCAGTTCGACTTCACCGAACAGTCGCCGCAGCCCTCGCAGACCAATTCGTTGACCACGACCCGGCGCGGCGGGTCGGGCATCTTGCCGCGCTTGCGGCGGCGACGCTTTTCCGCGGCGCAGGTCTGGTCGTAGATCAGCACCGTGACGCCGGCCGCCTCGCGCAATTCCCGCTGCACCCGGTCGAGATCGTCGCGGTGTTCGACCGGCGTGCCGGCCGGCAGGTCGGAACCGCCCTTGTATTTCTCCGGCGCGTCGCTGACGACGACCAGGCGCTTCACGCCCTCCGCCAACACCTGATGGGCGATCATCGCCACCGACAGCGGCCCGTCGAAGGGCTGGCCGCCGGTCATCGCCACCGCGTCGTTGTAGAGGATCTTGTAGGTGATGTTCACATTCGCGGCGATCGCGGCGCGGATCGCGAGCAGGCCGGAGTGGAAGTAGGTGCCGTCGCCCAGATTGGCGAAGACATGGCCGGTTTCGGTGAACGGCGCCTGGCCGATCCACGGCGCGCCCTCGCCGCCCATCTGGGTGAAGGTCTCGGTCCGGCGGTCCATCCAGATCGCCATGTAGTGGCAGCCGATGCCGGCCAGCGCCCGGCTGCCGTCCGGTACCCGCGTCGAGGTGTTGTGCGGGCAGCCGGAGCAGAAATATGGCGTGCGCTGCATGGCCGGATGCAGCGTCACCTTCTGCCGTTCCTTTTCCTCCAGGAAGGCGACCCGCTCGGCAATGCCGGGGTGGTCCATGCGCTTGAGCAGTCGGCGGCCGATGACGATGGCGATCTGTGCCGGACTCAACTCGCCGGTCGATGGCAGGATCCAGTTTCGCTGTTCGTCGAACTTGCCGACGACCACCGGCCGCTTGTCGGCCTGCCAGTTGTAGAGCTGTTCCTTGAGCTGGTTCTCGATGAGCGCGCGCTTTTCCTCGACGACGATCAGCTCGTCCAGCCCCT
>JABDIP010000109.1 GCA_013003675.1 Inquilinus sp. | reverse complement strand
TGATCGGCGCCGAGCCGGACTTGGTGTACTGGTTGATGTTGGCGTGCATCGCCTTCATCAGCTCGAACGCCTCGTCCTCGCCGAACACCTGCACCAGCGTCGCCAGCGTGGTGTACGAGGTGCCGGACGAGTTCGGGTTGGCGACCTGGATCTCGCCGTCGTATTCCGGCTTGGTCAGATCGGTCCAGCAGCGCGGTGGTTCCAGCCCGGCCTGCTCCAGAAGCTCGCTGTTGTAGCCGACGCCGAGCGCCCCGGCATAGATGCCGACGGTACGGTTGCCGCTCGCCGCGGCCTGGCGCAGCGCCCAATCGTGCAGCTGGTCGGCCATCGGCGAGACATAGACCTCGGTCAGCCCCTCTTCGGCCGCCTGCAGATGCGGGTCGCCGGTGCCGCCCCACCAGATGTCGCCGCGCGGGTTGCGCTCCTCGGCCTTGATCTGGGCGAAGGTCTCGCCGGAGCTCTTGCGGGTCATCGCCACGCTGATCCCGGTGGCCTTCTCGAACTCCTCGACCATCAGCTGGCACCATTCGATCTGGGTACTGCAATAGTAGACCAGATCGCCCTCGGCGGCCGCCGGCCGCGGCACCGAAACCAGCGCCGCTGTCGCGGCGGCGGCAATCATCAATCCTCGTCTGTTCATGGCAACCTCCCGTTTATTTTGGTTTTGTAGCAAAACCGTAGCATGGGCCGGGAGGATCGGGAAAAGCTTTTGCGGCGGGAGACGGGGGGCAAGAAAAAGGGGCGCGGCAACAGGGGAGTGGTTCCCTGTCGCCGCGCCCCATTCAGTCCCGACGGAGGATCGGGAGGAGCTCGCCCCGTCGGCTCAGCGGTCGGGTTCGAGCAGCGCCATGGCGGCGTGCTGGCCGGCGGCGGCCGGCGAGTCGAAGGGGTCGATGGCCGATTTCCGGCCGCCCTCGGGCGGCCGGTTCAGCGCCGGGTCATGGGCCTCGATCAACATCTGCTCGGCCTCGTGCCGCTCGGCGTCGGTCGAGTTCGGCATCCAGCGCAGCATCACCTGGGTCTGCCCCAGATTCTGCGCCTGGAAGGTCGCCGCGTAGTGCGCCGCCCGGCCGGAGACGTTGCGCGCCTGCTCGACATACAAGACGTCCCACCAGGGCGGGTCGACGATGCCGCGCAGCCCGGCGATGCGATAGGGTCGCGGCCGCACCAGCGCCAGGATGCCGGGTGCGGAGGGCAGCGGGGCGTCGAGCCGATAGGGGGCGAAGATGTGCTCGCGGCCGCGCATGTCCGTCAGCCGGATCATGCCGTCGCCGGCGGTGTCGGGAGAGGGTGCGACGCGGGCGGTCGAGGTTCCCATGCAGTTTCCCCTTTGGCCCTTGTGGGCCTTGGTTAGATGGTCCATGTCCGTAAGAAAGGTTACCGGTCTAAGCATTAACAAACCGATAAAGGATCCCGGTTTCCACACACTGGTCACAGTTGTCACAGCCGGGTCACAGCCCGAAACCGCGGCCGGGAAGGGCATTCACGGCGACACCTCGGTTCCCAACAGCGCTTCGAAACCTAGTATTCTGAACAAGTGTCGGAACGCCCGGTCACGACCGCGGGTCGGCGCTGAGAGGATTTGACCATGGCGGAGCGAAAGAGCAGACATCGGCACATCCGGCAAGGCCCCGGGCGGCCGTCCTTCACCCGCTCCGCGACCGGTCCGGCGCGGTGTCGTGGCATTTTGCATGGCTGAGGGGTTTCGCATTCCCGGGCCGGTCATGCGGTGGCGGCACGCCGGCGCCGCCATCGGCCTCGCCGTGCTGCTGGGCGCCTGCGGCGGCTTCACGCCCGGCCCGATCATGCGCGGGCAGGCGGCGGCCGGCGGCGCCGGCGACGTCGCCGCCTGCCGGGTCGTCTTCGCGGCGATCGACCGGTCGGTCGGGACCGCCGGCGTCGGCGACGCGGAGGCGGCGCGGATCGCCGGCCTGCCCTATCTCAGGATCGCCCGGTTCCTGGCCAGCTTCCGGCACCGGGATCTCGATCCGGGCGCCGAGGCGGCCTGGCTCGACCGTCTGGCCGCGCTCGACCGGCAGGCGCGGACCGTCGAGCTGGCCAATCTGCCGGCCGCCGGGCAGCGGGCGCTGGGCGCCGAGATCGAGGCGATCGTCGGCCGCCCGGAATCCCCGCTCGACGGCGTCCGGCGCTGCGCCGCCATCCTGCGCCGCCACGACTTCGCCGACACCGGCCGGATCGAGGCGCTGCGGCGCACGGCCTACGTCCCGGACCATTATGCCTTCTGGCCCCAGTTGTTCGGCCTCTACCCGGTGAGCGCGGTCGCGGTCGCCGCCGGCTTCGAGTCCTGGAAGGTGGAATTCCTGGCCGATTTCGCCGACGCGCCCGAGGCGGGGCCACCGACCGCCGGGCTCTCGGTCTACCGCCCGCCGGCGACGGCCGCCCTGCTGCCGCCGCGGGCCGTCGCCGCGATCCTGGCCGGCGCGCGGCGGAACCCGCTCGGCATCGCCGAACCGACCGGCCGGGATTTGCGCGCCCTCGTCGAGACCTTCGCGCCGGTCTGGCAGGTCGAGCG
>JABDIP010000037.1 GCA_013003675.1 Inquilinus sp. | reverse complement strand
CGCCTATCCGGTTCCCCCGGCAGGGCGCGAATCGGGACAACTGGCGGGTCGTATCGCCCTTGCCGCGATCGCCGCTACAGCTCGACCCGGGCGGTGAAGCCGTTGCGATCGGCGCGCCAATCGATCTCGCCGCGCCGCACGGCGTCCAGCCACACAGCCGAGCGCCGCAATCCGCCGAAGGTGAAGAAATGCACCTGGGCGACGCCGCATTCCGGATCCTCGGCGCGATAGCGGGCGAGGCCGGCGATCAGCCGGTCCGGCGCCGACACCCTGCCCAGCTTTGCCAGGTTGGCGCCCTGGCGGCGTAACATCCTGGCCGAGGCGCCGATGCCGCAAAGCCGGGCATAGCTCAGCAGGCTCTTCAGTGTCGCCGGGCCGGCCACCCCGATATGGATCGGCAGCCGGTTGCCCTGGCGGCGGATCGCCCGGTCCCAGGCAACGACCGGCGCGTGGTCGAAGCAGAACTGGGTGACCAGATGCATGGCGATGCCGGTTTCGTCGGCGAAAGCGTTCTTCTCCGCGATCGCCCCGGCCAGGCCGGCGGCGTCGATATCCGGGCTGCCTTCCGGATGGCCGGCGACCCCGATACGGCCGATGCCGTGGCGCTGGAACAGGCCGGTTCGCAGCATCTGCATGGTGCGGGCGAAGGCGCCGACCGGCTCGCGCAATCCACCGCCGATCACCAGCACCTCGCGAACTCCCGCCTCGGCCACCAGCCCGCCGAGCACGCTGTCGAGCCGGTCCGGGCCGGCGATGCCGCGGGCCGGCAGATGCGGCACCGGCACCATTCCCTCGTCGCTCAGCCGCCGCGCGGTCGCGATCACCCGCTCGAAAGCGGTATCGGGCAACGCCGCGACGTAGACCCGGGTGCCGGCGGCAAGATGGTCGCTGAACGACTCGACCCGATCCGCCGCCGCCGGCGAGGTTTCCACCGAGACCCGCTGCAGCAGGTCGGCCACGGCCGCGGTGTCGGACAATGCCGATTGCAAGGACGTATCGGTGGTGCAGGCAGCAACTTGACGGTTCATTGGCGCTCTCCGGCCAGCCAATCGAATCGGCGCCGGTGAAAGGCGCGTCCGATTCCAGGCTAAAGACGGCTCCGAGGGACGCTCATCCCGCCGCGACGCGCGGTTGCCGGATTCCGACAGATCGTTACCCCGTGGAGGTCGATCGCGCCCGCCGCCAGGCGACGACCTGCCGGATCAGGATCGGGGCGCAGACCACGGCGCCGATGCCCATGCTGCCCAGCCCCGGAGAGATGAACAGCAGCGAGGCGGCGCCCAGCACCCAGCGCTCGGCCGTCGCCATCCGCGCCAGCAGAAAGCCGGTGAAGGCGGCGCCGATCAGGCCGATGCCGATCACCGCGCCGCTCACCGTCACCGCGAAGGCCTGCCAGGTGAATCCGTCGACGACGATCAGCATCGCCGGGGAGTAGACGAAGACGAACGGCACCAGCGCCTTGGCGATGGCCAGCCGAAAGGCGGTGTTGCCGGTGCGGAACAGATCCGCCCCGGCGATCCCGGCGGCGGCATAGGCGGCCAAGGCCACCGGCGGCGTGATGTCGGCCAGGACCCCATAATAGAAGACGAAGAAATGCGCCACCAGCGGCGTCACGCCTTGCAGCGCCAAGGCCGGCACGATCAGCGAGACCAGGATGATGTAGGTCGTGGTGGTCGGAATACCCGCGCCCATGATGATGCAGGCGACCGCGGTGAAGACCAGGGTGAAGAACAGCGTCATCGCGGCCACGCCGAACAGTCCGAAAGGCACGAACGGCGCCAGGAACGCCCCGAGCTGGGCGGCGGATTGGGTCACCATGGCGCTGAGCGCGAAACCGGTGCCGGTCAGCGTGACGACGCCGATCACGATGCCGACCGCCGCCGCCGCCGCGCCGACCGCCAGCGCATATTGCGCGCCGGTGCGCATGCCGGCGGCGAGGTCGCGTAGACCGAGACGATGGCGCGGGTTCAGCACACCGACCACGACGCAGGCGACGACGCCCCAGAAGGCGGCGTAATCCGGCGAGCGGCCATCGAGGATCATGAAGATCAGCAGGCCGAGCGGGATCAGCGTCGGCCAGTTCTTCACCAGGACGTCGGCGAGGCGCGGCATCTCGTCGCGCCTCAGGCCGCGCAGCCCCAGTTTCTTGGCCTCCAGATGGACCATCGCCAGCACGCCGAAATAATGCAGCAGCGCCGGCACCATCGCCGCCAGCAGGACTTCGCGATAGGGGATCTCGAGGAACTCGACCATCAGGAAGGCGGCGGCGCCCATGATCGGCGGCGTGATCTGGCCGCCGGTCGAGGCGGTCGCCTCCACCGCGGCCGCAAAATGCCGCGGATAGCCGATGCGCCGCATCATCGGAATCGTCAGCGACCCGGTGGTGACGGTATTGGCGATCGACGAGCCCGAGATCATGCCGAGCATCCCCGAGGACAGCACCGCCACCTTGGCCGGCCCGCCGGCGAAGCGGCCGGCGGCCACCACCGCGATGTCGATGAACAACTGACCGAGACCGATGCGGGTGGCGAGAACGCCGAACAGGACGAACAGAAAGACGAATTTGGCCACCACGCCGACCGCGATGCCGTAGATGCCCTGACCGGTCATGTAGAGGTGGTTGATGAGCCCGGTCCAGCTTGCGCCCGGATGTTTCAGGATGCCCGGCGCGTAGCGGCCGAACAGCGCATAGAGGAGGAAGACCGCAATGATGATCGGCAGCGTCCAGCCCATCGCCCGCCGGGCCGCCTCCAGCACCACCAGCAACAGCACGCTGCCGGCGACGATATCGCCTACCGCGGGATTGCCGACCCGCATCGCCACCTGCTCGATCGGCAGCAACGGCAGATAGAGCGCCACCGCCGCCGCGCCCAACGCCAGCACCCAGTCCCAGATCGGCACGCCGCCCGCGAACAGCACGCCGCGCCGCGGGCCTCCGGTCCAGCCGCGCCGGGTCGCGCCGAAGGCCAGGAAGACCAGTCCCAGCACGAACGCCAGATGGATGCCGCGATGGAGCAACTCGCGCGGCGGCCCGAAGCCGCCGACCCAGACATGATAGGCCGACATGGCGACCAGCAGCGCACCGACGATCCAGTCCGCCGTCCGGCCCATCGGCCGGTGGCTCAGCTCCGGATCGTATCGCGCTTCGAGGGCGGCGCTATCGGGCGTGGCGGAAATCGGATCGCCTGGGGCCATGTGAATTCCGCCGGCGGCAGGGCCAAAAGAAAGCCGCCGGCCGGGCG
>JABDIP010000036.1 GCA_013003675.1 Inquilinus sp. | reverse complement strand
CGCTCGAGCGCCTCGCCGAGGCCTGCCATTGAGGCCGCTCCGCCATATCGTCCGCCGTCGACTAGGCGGAGTTCAGGAGCACCGGCCCTAGTTCGAGCCGTTCTGCCGTTGGAAGCGGCGCCATTCGGTGACGTTGCGGTTGTGATCGCGCAGGGTCTTGGCGAAAGCGTGCCCGCCGCTGCCGTCGGCGACGAAGTACAGGTACTCCGTCTCCGCCGGGTTCATCGCCGCCTCCAGTGCCGGCAGCCCGGGATTGGCGATCGGCCCCGGCGGCAACCCCACCACCTTGTAAGTGTTGTAAGGCGAATCGACGGTGAGGTCGCGGCGCCACAACTCGCGCCCCAGCGGCCGTTCGCCATTGGTCAGCGCATAGATCACAGTCGGGTCGGTCTGCAACCGCATGCCGCGCCGCAGACGGTTGATGAAGACGCCGGCCACCACCGCCCGCTCCGAATTCACGCCGGTCTCCTTCTCGATGATCGAGGCGAGAATCACCGCCTGCTCCGGCGTGTCGAACGGCAGCCCCTCGGCGCGCTCCGCCCACAGCCGTTCGACCGCCTCGATCATCGCCGCCTGCATGCGGGCAATGATGTCGGCACGGGTGTCGCCGCGCGTGAACAGGTAGGTCTCCGGCAGCAGCGAGCCCTGCGGCGGCACTTCGTCGATCTCGCCGACCAGATCGGGAGCGGCCGAGATCAGCTCGACGATCTCGTGCGATGTCAGCCCTTCCGGAATGGTGATCGAATAGGCGACCGCGCGGCCGTTGGTCAGGATGTCCAGCGCCGCCGCACCGCTGACCGCGGCCGGGAAATGGTACTCGCCGGCGCGTAGCCCGCGATCGGCGCCCTTCAGCCGCACGCCGGCATAGAACACCCAGCGGTTGCGCACGATGCCGGCGTCCTTGAACTGATCGGCAATGGCGCCGAGGCCGGCGCCGCGCGGGATCTCGAGGACGATGTCCTCGGCCAGCGGACCGGGCTGATCGAAGGCGCGCAGGAAGAAGAACAGCGCGATCGCCGCCAAGACCGCAAGCGCGGTCAGCGCGGCAAAGAGTCGCCCGAGCCAAGGCACCATCGGTGTCTACAAGAACTCCCGGAAAACCAGGCTGGCATTGGTGCCACCGAATCCGAAGCTGTTCGACAGGGCCGCCCTGACCCGCCGCTCCTTGGCCTGGAGCGGTACCAGGTCGACGCCCCGGCAGCCTTCGGATGGGTTTTCCAGGTTGAGTGTCGGCGGCACCAGGCCGTTGCGGATGGCGAGGATCGAATAGATCGACTCGACCGCTCCCGCGGCACCGAGCAGGTGGCCGATCGCCGATTTCGTCGACGACATGGATACCGTCTCGATGGCATTGCCGAACAGCCGCTTCACCGCGCCCAGTTCGATCTCGTCGCCGAGCGGGGTCGAGGTGCCATGCGCGTTGATATAGTCGATCTCCGACGGATCGAGGCCGGCCCGCTTGAGCGCCGCGCGCATCGAGCGAAAGCCGCCATTGCCGTCGGGCGCCGGCGCCGTGATGTGATGGGCGTCGCCGGACATGCCATAGCCGATGACCTCGGCATAGATCTTGGCGCCGCGCTTGCGGGCGTGCTCCAATTCCTCGAGCACGACGACGCCGGCCCCCTCGCCCATGACGAAGCCGTCGCGGCCTTCGTCATAGGGGCGCGAGGCGCGCTCCGGCGTGTCGTTGTACTTGGTGGAGAGCGCCCGGGCGGCGGCGAAGCCGGCCATGCCGAGCGGACAGATCGCCGCCTCCGCTCCGCCGGCCAGCATGACGTCGGCGTCGTCGAGCATGATCAGCCGGGCGGCGTCGCCGATGGCATGGGCGCCGGTCGAACAGGCCGTGACGACGGAGTGGTTGGGGCCCCTGAAGCCATAGCGGATTGAGACCTGGCCCGAGGCGAGGTTGATCAGCGCGGCGGGAATGAAGAAGGGGCTGATGCGGCGTGCCCCGCGTTCATGCAGGGTGACGGCCCCTTCGGAGATCCACTGCAGGCCGCCGATGCCGGAGCCGATCATGACGCCGGTCCGCTCGCGCGACTCGTCGTCGTCCGGCTGCCAGCCCGAATCGGCCACCGCCTCCTGCGCCGCCCCCATCGCGAAAACGATGAACTCGTCGTTCTTGCGCTGGTCCTTGGGCGGCATCGCCTGATCGGCGTCGAAGCGACCTTCGGCCGGATCGCCCCGCGGCACGCGCCCGGCGACCTTGGAGGGGATGTCGGAGACATCGAACTCCGTGATCGCGACGATGCCGCTCTCAGCGTTGGTCAGGCGTCGCCAATTGGTATCGACGCCAAGACCGAGCGGCGTAACCATGCCGACGCCGGTCACTACGACGCGTCTCATGCGCTCTTCCGCTTCGTGACGGGAAGGCGCGGCGCCGGCCGCGCCGAGGGGGCCTTAGCCCGCATTCGCCTCAATAAAGGAAATGGCGTCCTTGACGGTGAGGATCTTCTCGGCGGCGTCATCGGGGATTTCGCAGCCGAATTCCTCCTCAAACGCCATCACGAGTTCGACCGTATCCAGGCTGTCGGCGCCCAGATCGTCGATGAAACTGGCCGATTCCGTCACCTTGGACTCCTCGACACCCAGATGCTCAACAACGATCTTTTTCACGCGGTCGGCGATGTCACTCATTCTCTCGGGCCTTTCGACAGCATCGATTGGAGTTCGTTCTTGGATTTTGGTGTGACTACCCCGCGAAAACCGAGCCCTGGCTTGGGCCACCGCCTTGCGAAGCTGGGCTCACATATCACACCTCTATGGGTGTTACCAGCAAGACCCTTACGTCATGGTTAAGGCAAAAAACGCCTAGAACATGGCCATACCGCCATTGATGTGCAGGGTCTGCCCCGTCATGTAGCCAAGCTCGTCGCTGGCGAGGAAGGCGACGCAGGCCGCCACCTCGTCGGGGCTGCCCAGCCGATCGGCGGGAATTGTCCCCAGAATGCGTGATTTCTGCTCATCGGTCAGGGCGTCCGTCATGGCGCTGGCGATGAAGCCCGGCGCCACGCAGTTGACGGTGATGCCGCGCGAGGCGACCTCGGCCGCCAGCGATTTGCTCATCCCGACCATGCCGGCCTTGCTCGCCGCATAGTTCGCCTGGCCCGGGTTGCCGGTGAACCCGACCACCGAGGTGATGCCGATGATTCGCCCCCAGCGCCGCTTCATCATGCCGCGCAGCACGGCGCGCGACAGACGGAAGGCGGACACCAGATTGACCTCGAGCACCTTCAGGAAGTCCTCGTCCTTGAGGCGCAGCGCCAGGTTGTCGCGGGTCATGCCGGCGTTGTTGACCAGGATGTCGACGCTGCCCATCGCCGCTTCCGCGCTCTTGGCGACCGATTCCGCCCCTTCGGCGGTCGACAGGTCGCCCGGCGTGACGTGCAAGCGCTGGCCGCCCAGCGCCGCGGCCACCTCTTCGAGCCGACCCTGCCGGGTGCCCGACAATGCCACCTGGGCGCCGCGGCTGTGCAGGCTGCGGGCAATCGCCTCGCCGATGCCGCCCGACGCGCCGGTCACCAGCGCCGTCTTGCCAGTAAGGTCGAACATCGCGGTGTCCTTCGGTTGATGCGTTACAGCGTTGCGGCGAAGGCCTCGACCTCTGCCGGAGTGCCGACGGCGCTGGCCGCCAACGCCTTGTCGATCCGCCGGGCGAGGCCCGCCAGCACTTTGCCCGCACCGACCTCGACCAGGGTGTCGACACCGGCGCCGGCCATGAACAGCACACTCTCGCGCCAGCGCACCGCGCCGGTTACCTGGGCTACCAGCAGGCGGCGGATCTCCTGCGGGTCGTCGACCGCCGTGGCGGTGACGTTGGCGACCAACGGCACCCGTGGCCGGGCGACCTCCACCTCGGCCAGGGCGGCGGCCATTTCCTCGGCGGCCGGCTGCATCAGCGGGCAGTGGAATGGGGCACTGACCGGCAACAACACGCAGCGCCGCGCGCCCTGCTCGGCGGCCAAGGCGAGGGCGCGCTCGACGGCCGCCTTGTGCCCGCTCACCACCACCTGACCCGGCGCGTTGTCATTGGCGGCAACGCAGACCGCGTCGCCCGAGGCTGCCTCGGCGACTGTCCGCGCGACGTCGATATCGAGTCCGAGCAGCGCCGCCATCGCACCCTGGCCGACCGGCACCGCTTTCTGCATGGCCCGGCCGCGCCGTCGCAACAGCCGCGCGGCATCCGCCACGCTCAGGGCGCCGGCCGCGGCAAGCGCGGAATATTCGCCAAGGCTGTGCCCGGCGACGTAGCCGGCGAGGTCGGCGAGCGATCGTTCGGTCGCCTGCTCGATGGCGCGGGTCGCCGCCAGCGATACCGCCATCAGCGCCGGCTGGGCGTTCTCGGTCAGGGTCAGCGTCTCGATGTCGCCCGCGAAGATCAGGCCGGATAGATCCTCGCCAAGCGCCTCGTCGACCTCATCGAAGACCGCGCGGGCGACTGGAAAGGCCGCCGCCAGTTCCTGGCCCATGCCGACCGCCTGGCTGCCCTGCCCCGGGTAGACGAATGCCCGCACCATGCGATTTCCTTGGCTGAAGCCGCCGCGACAGGAGGCGCGCGGCCGATGAGGCGGCCAGTGATACCGCGCCCGGAGGTGAAGTCAAGACCGCCGCCGAAAACCCTTCTCACCGCGCTTGATCGGGGTTGGCAATTCTGTATAGTGCGCCGCCTCGCAAAAAGCTCCTTGCCGGTCGCGGCAACGGCCGGCTAGGCGCGGGCGGCCCAAGACGGTGGATCTCCGGGCGGAGATCGGCCACGCCAGGGCGCCGTGCCACGGAACAGCCACAGGGAGTGCCACATGCCTAGCTATGAGTGCGTGTTCATCGCGCGCCAGGACATTCCGTCCGCCCAGGTCGAGACCTTGACCGAGGCATTCTCCAACGTGATCTCGGAGAATGGCGGCAAGGTCGAGAAGACCGAATATTGGGGACTGAAGTCCCTCGCTTACCGCATCAAGAAGAACCGCAAGGGCCACTACGTTCTGATGAACGTGGCGGCGGCACCGGCGGCGCTCACCGAGATGGAGCGGCAGATGCGGATCAACGACGATATCCTGCGGCTGCTGACCATCCGGGTCGACGAGCTCGAGGAAGGGCCGTCGGCGATGATGCAAAGCCGAGCCAGCCGCGACGGCGGCCGTCGTGACCGTGATCGGGGCGACCGTGGGGATCGCGGCGACCGAGGAGATCGTGGGGATCGCGGCGACCGCGGCGACCGCGGCGATCGACCCAGTCGCGAGCGAGCCGAGCCCGAGGGAGCCAACTGATGAGCGCAGCCATGGCACGCCGGCCGTTCTTCCGCCGGCGCAAGACCTGTCCGTTCTCCGGCGCCAACGCGCCGAAGATCGACTACAAGGACATCAAGCTGATGGGCCGCTACGTGTCGGAGCGCGGCAAGATCGTGCCGAGCCGGATCACCGCGGTATCGACGAAGAAGCAGCGGGAACTGGCACGAGCGATCAAGCGCGCACGCTTCCTCGCGTTGCTGCCCTACCTCGTCCAATAGCGCGAATGTCGGGCGGGCCGCGGTCATGGGACAGGTCATCCTGTTCGCCTGCGGCGGCGGTGTGCTCAGCGCGATGCTGTTCCTTTCGGCGGCCTATGGCTCGCCGGCGGCGTTGATAATCACCCATCTGACGCCCCTGCCGCTTTATCTGGTGGGATTCAGCCTGGGTGCAGCGGCGGCGATGGTGGCCGGCGTGGTGGCGGTGGCGGTCGTCGGGATCGTCGCCGGTATCCCGCTAGGCGGTGCGGTCTTGGTGGCCGTCGCCCTGCCGGTGGTGCTGTTGATGCGGCGCGCGATGACGACGGAAAAGCCGATCGCGGTCGAGCCGATCGCGGCGGAAACCCCGGACCCGACGGTTTGGTGTCCGCCGGGCCCGCTGCTGGTATTGGTGTGCGGCTATGGCGTCGCGATGGTCGCCGCGGCCGCAGTGGCGACGATGGGGCAGCCAGAGGGGCTGGCGGGCGCGGTTGGGCAAATGGTCGCCTCGCGGCAGGCCTTGCTGGCCGATTTTGCAGGCGCGGAAACCGAGGTTCTGACGGCACGACTGATCGCCTTTGCCCCTGGTATGCTTGCCACCGGCTGGCTGCTGGCGATTGTGCTGAACGGCACCTTGGGACATTGGATCGTCGACCGGTTCGGCCTGTCCCGGCGGCCCGCGCTGGCGATGTCCGACGTCGAGTTGCCGGGTTGGACCGTCGCGGTGCTCGCGGTGCTGGTCGGGGCGGCCTATCTGCTCGACGGGCAGATCGGTTATGCCGCCCGCAATCTGGCCGTGGTGGTCGGTTTGGGGTTCTTTTTCGCCGGGCTCGGCGTTGTGCACGCATTGGTGCGCGCGAGCCAGTCGCGACCGCTGCTGTTGGCGGTGTTTTACGGGGTGCTGGTGCTGTTGGGCTGGACCGCCCTGATCGTCGCCGGCCTTGGGGTGATTGAGCAATGGTTGGGCCTGCGCCGGCGCACGGCGTCCGCCGGACCTGAAGTGGAGGACTGAGAATGCAAGTGATCCTGCTGGAACGGATCGAGCGGCTGGGCCTGATGGGCGACGTAGTGACGGTGAAGCCGGGCTTCGCGCGCAATTTCCTGCTGCCGAAGAAGAAGGCGATGCGCGCCACTAAGGACAACATCGCCTATTTCGAGACGCAGAAGGCGCATTACGAGGCGAATAACCTGGAGCGCCGCAAGGAGGCCGAGGGGGTTGGCAGCAAGCTGGATGGCGTGTCCATCGTGGTGATCCGCCAGGCCGGCGATTCCGGCCAGCTCTACGGCTCGGTCACGGCCCGCGACATCGCCGAGGGGCTTGGTGAAGAAGGCTTCACCGTCGACCGCAGCCAGGTCGCGATCGATCGGCCGATCAAGTTGCTGGGGCTGACCGACGTGCGCATCCGCCTGCACGCCGAAGTCTCGGTGACGGTGACCGTGAACGTCGCCCGCTCGAAGGATGAGGCCGAACTGCAGAAAGAGCATGGTGGCGCCATCCCGACGATGGAGATGCGCGAGCGCGCCGAGGCCGAGGACGTCCAGGCCGCCCTGGAAGAACAGGCCGCCGAGCTGCTCGAGGTGAGGGACGACATCCCGGCCGATGCCGAGGCAGCGGCGGAAGACCAGACCGAAGAGAAGTCCGAAGGCTGACCGTAGCAGCCTTCGTCGGCCGTCGGACGGCGGTCGGGAGGTCCGGGCGTGCCCACGCGGGCACGCCCTTTTTCGTGAGCTCAGACACCCCCGCATCGCCTGATAATTGAAAACGATGACGATAGATGATGTAATATTGCTCGGAGGCTGAAGCGTGGGACAGGCGCAGAGCCTGGACCAGCGCGCCTTCATCGGACGGGGAGGCAACAAGAATGATGCTGGCACGTCTGCTACGGCAGCTCATCCAGTCCGGCTCGCTGACGGTCATCGATGCCAAGGGCACGACGCACCGTTTCGGCCGGCCCGACGAGACCCGTAACGTCACCATGCGATTGCACGACAAGGCGGTCGCCCGGCGGCTTTATCTGCGGCCCCATATCGCCCTCGGCGAGGCCTATATGGACGGCTCGCTGACCCTCGAGGAAGGCGACGTCTACGATCTGATCGACCTCTTCTCGCGCAATCTCGGCATTCGAGAGCAGTTGCCCTTCGACGCCTTTCGACGCCAGATGGGACGGCTGGCACGGCGGCTGATGCAGTACAATCCGCTGCACCGTTCCGGGCAGAATGTCCGTCATCACTACGATTTGAACGGCACGCTCTACGATCTGTTCCTCGACAGCGACCGCCAGTATTCCTGCGCCTATTTCACCCGTCCCGACCTGTCGTTGGAGCAGGCGCAGGAGGCGAAGAAGCGGCACATCGCGGCCAAGCTGTTGCTGTCCGAGGGCCAGCGCGTGCTCGATATCGGCTCAGGCTGGGGCGGCATGGGGCTGTTCCTGGCCGAGGCGGCGAAAGTCGACGTGACCGGCGTCACCCTGTCGACGGAGCAACACGCGGTCGCGCAGGAACGGTCGGCTCGGGCCGGACTGGCCGATCGCGTCCGCTTCGACCTGACCGACTATCGGCTGGTCGAGGGCAACTTCGACCGTATCGTCTCGGTCGGCATGTTCGAACATGTCGGCGTCCCCCATTACGCCGAGTATTTCGCCAAGATCGCCGAATTGCTGTCCGATGACGGCGTCGCCGTGCTGCATTCGATCGGCCGCATGGAGGGCCCGGGCACCACCAACCCCTGGATTCGCCGCCATATCTTCCCCGGCGGCTACTCCCCCGCCCTTTCGGAGGTGTTGCCGGTGATCGAGCGCTGCGGGCTGTGGGTGACCGATGTCGAAATCCTGCGTCTGCACTATGCCGAGACGCTGCGCGAATGGCGGCACCGCTTCATCGCCAATCGGGGTCGGATCACCGAACTCTACGATGAGCGGTTCTGCCGAATGTGGGAATTCTATCTCGCCGGCAGCGAGGCCACCTTCCGCCATCGCGGCCATATGGTGTTCCAGATCCAGATGGCGAAGCGGGTCGATACGGTGCCGCTGAACCGCGACTACATCTACGACCACGAACGCCAGGGACGGCGCGAGCTGGCGGCCTGATCGACGGGTGGCCGGCGCGGCGACTCGGAGCCGGCCGGAATCGGCGGCGGCAACCGAAGCGGGCGCAGGCGTCCGCCGCCACACCGTGGCAGACGAGCAACAGCAACTGCGCGTTGGAATGACGACTAAACCTTTCGTTCGACGGGCTTTTTGGGATTATCCACGGTCTATTCCACCAGTCATCCCGAGATTCCGTGTGGCGGCCATCGTGAAAAATCAGCGCCGCCAAGCGGCTTTTGCTAGGTTCCCGGCCATGGAAAAGACGCGTCCCGACCCCCCCGTCCACCTCGTCCACCGAACCGACGTCACCCCGGCGCCGCCCCGCGCCCTGCCCGCCAACGAAGCGGCCGAGCAGGCGCTGCTGGGGGCGCTGCTGGTCAACAATGTGGCGATCGACAGGGTTTCCGACCTGCTGAAGCCCGAACACTTCCACTTTGCCGGTCACCCGCAGATCTATGGCGCCTGCCTGCGCCTGCGCGAACAGCAGCGGACCGCCGACGCGGTGACGTTGGCCACCTATCTCGACCGCGACGGCGACCTGCAGGCGGTGGGGGGCCCGGAATACCTCTCGGACCTGCAGTCTTCGGTGGTGTCGGTGCTCAATGTCACCGACTACGCGCAGATGATCTACGACCTGCATTTGCGCCGGCAGTTGATCTCGCTTGGCGAAGACGTCGTCAACGGGGCCTATCGCACCGACCTGGACTCGGCGGCGGTGGAGCAGGTCCACGACGCCGAAGAACAGCTCTACGCCCTGGCCAGCGAGGGCGAATTCCGCAAGGATTTCGAGGCGTTCGGTGACGTGCTGGGACGCGCCATCGACAACGCCAGCATGGCGCTCAACCGCGACACCCACCTGACCGGCACGACGACCGGGCTGGTCGATATGGACCGCATGCTGGGCGGGCTGCAGCGATCCGATCTGGTCATCCTGGCCGCCCGCCCGTCGATGGGCAAGACGGCGCTGGCCACCAACATGGCGTTCAACGCCGCCCGCGCCTACCTCAACAGCAGCGGCAAGGAAGGCGCGGTCGTCGGCTTCTTCTCGCTGGAGATGTCGTCGGAGCAGCTCGCCACCCGTATTCTCTCCGAAGAATCGTCGATCCCGTCGGAGCGCATCCGCAAGGGGGATTTCCCGAAGAAGGATTTCCATCGCCTGGTCGAGGCATCGAACCTGATCCACAAGGTGCCGATGTTCATCGACGACACCGCCGGCCTGACCGTATCGGCGTTACGGACCCGGGCGATGCGGCTGAAACGCCAGCACAAGCTGGGGCTGATCGTCGTCGACTATCTGCAGCTGATGCGGCCGGGCGGTTCCTCGCGCCAAGAAAACCGGGTCCAGGAGATCTCCGAGATCACCCGCGGGCTGAAAATGATCGCCAAGGATCTGGATCTTCCGGTGCTGGCGCTCTCCCAGCTCTCGCGGCAGGTCGAGCAGCGCGAGGACAAACGGCCGCAGCTCTCCGATCTGCGCGAATCCGGCTCCATCGAGCAGGACGCCGACGTGGTCATGTTCATCTATCGCGAGGCCTATTATAAGTCCAAGCAGGAGCCGACGCTGGACACGCCGGAGCACGCCGAATGGCAGGCCGAGATGGAGCGGGTGAACAACCTCGCCGAGGTGCTCATCGGCAAGCAGCGTCATGGTCCGACCGGGACGCTCCGGCTGCATTTCGAGGGTGCCTATACCCGCTTCTCCAACCTGGAGAAGCTCTACGACGGTGACCGATAGTCCCGCCTCCGACCCGAACCGTGCCGCCGCGATCCTGACCATCGATCTCGCGGCGCTGGCGGCCAATTACCGATTGCTGGCGACCACCGCCGCCCCGGCCCGCTGCGCCGCGGTGGTCAAGGCCGACGCCTACGGGCTCGGCATCGATGTCGCCGCGCCGGCCCTGGAGGCCGCCGGGGCGCGCGACTTCTTCGTCGCCCAGCTCGAGGAAGGGATCGCCCTGCGCGCCCTGCTGCCCGAGGCTCGGATCGCCATCCTGAACGGGCTGGCGCCGGGCTGCGAGGCGGACTATGCCGTTCACCGCCTGCTGCCGGTGCTGAACCATCCGGGTGAGATCGAGGCCTGGCACGGCTTCGCCCGGAAAACGGGCGAGCGCCAGCACGCCTTTCTCCACATCGACACGGGCATGAACCGGCTCGGCCTCGGCGCCGGTGAACTCGACCGGCTGGCCGCCCACCCGGACCTGCTGGCCGGCATCGATATCGACCTGGTCATGAGCCATTTCGCCTGCGCCGACGAGGCCGCCAACCCGATGACGGCGGCGCAGGCGGCGACCTTTCAGGCGGCGCGTGGAAGGCTGCCGAAGGCGCCGGCCAGCATCGCCAATTCTTCGGGGATCTTTCGCGGCGCCGCCTACGCGCTCGATCTCGTCCGACCCGGCTGTGCGCTCTATGGCGTCAATCCGACGCCGGAGGCGGCGAATCCGATGCGGCCGGTGGTCCGGCTGGAGGCGCGAATCCTGCAGCTGCGCGACGTTGACAGCCCCATGACCGTTGGCTACGGTGCCACCTTCCGGGTCGCTCGGCCCACAAAAATCGCTACAATCGCAATGGGTTACGCCGACGGTTACCTGCGATCGCTGAGCGGTCGCGGCGAAGTCTGGGTGGCCGGAACGCGGGCGCCGCTGGTCGGCCGCGTCTCGATGGATTTGGTGACCATCGACGTGACCGATGTGGCCGAGGCCGATGCCCAGCCCGGCGCTCTTGTCGAGGTGATCGGCCCGCACCGCGATGTCGATGCGATCGCCCGCGACGCCGGCACCATCGGCTATGAAGTCCTGACGGCGCTCGGCCAACGCTATGCGCGGCGGACGGTCGGAGCGGCGGCATGAATCTCCTCGCCGAGTTCGGCCGCGCCCTGGGCGAACCGCTCGCCGGGATCGGCCGTACCTTCCTCCATTTCCTCACCGCGATCGGCCGGCTGGTGATCTTCACCGTCGTCGCCGTGTCGCATTGCGCGAGACCGCCCTTCTACTATCGGATGATCATTCGGCAGTTGATCGATATCGGCTACTACTCGCTGCCGGTGGTCGGGCTGACGACCTTGTTCACCGGCATGGTGCTGGCATTGCAGAGCTATACCGGCTTTGCCCGCTTCAACGCCGAAAGCGCGGTGTCGACGGTGGTGGTCCTGTCGATCACCCGCGAACTGGCCCCGGTGCTGGCAGGGCTGATGGTGGCCGGCCGGATCGGCGCCTCGATGGCGGCGGAGATCGGCACCATGCGGGTGACCGAGCAGATCGACGCGCTGACCACCCTGTCGACCAGCCCGATGAAGTACCTGGTCGTGCCGCGCCTGTTGGCGGGATTGACCATGCTGCCGGTGCTGGTGCTGATCGGCGATCTGATCGGCGTCTTCGGCGGTTTCCTGATCGGCGCCTACAAGCTGGGCTTCAATCCGAGCACCTACATCGCCTCTACCTGGGAGTTCCTGGAGCCGATCGACGTCATCTCCGGGCTGGTCAAGGCGGCGGTGTTCGGCTTCCTGGTCGCGTTGATGGGCTGCTATCACGGCTACCATTCGCGCGGCGGCGCCCAGGGCGTCGGCACGGCGACGACGAACGCCGTCGTCTCCGCCTCGATCATGATTCTGGTCTTCAACTACGTCATCACCGAGATGTTCGCCGGATGAGCGGCACGCCGAAAATCGCGTTGTCCGGGGTGCACAAGAATTTCGGCAGCAAGCAGGTGCTGCGCGGCATCGATCTTGCGATCGGCCGCGGCGAATCGGTCGTCGTCATCGGCGGCTCGGGCACCGGCAAATCGGTGATGCTGAAATGCATCCTCGGTTTGCTGAGCCCGGATTCCGGTTCGATCAGGATCGATGGCGAAGAATCGGTCGGCCTGATCGGCCAGGATCGCGAGCAGCTACTGCGCAAATTCGGCATGCTGTTCCAGGGCGCGGCGCTGTTCGACAGCCTGCCGGTCTGGCAGAACGTCGCCTTCGGTCTGATACAGGGCCGCCGCATGGCGCCCGAAGCCGCCAAGGAGCACGCCCTCGACAAGCTGGCGTCGGTCGGGTTGGGGCCCGAGGTCGGCGATCTGTGGCCGGCGGAGCTGTCCGGTGGCATGCAGAAGCGCGTCGGGCTGGCGCGGGCGATCGCCACCGAGCCGGAGATCATCTTCTTCGACGAGCCGACCACCGGCCTCGACCCGATCATGGGCGATGTGATCAACGATCTGATCGTCGATTCGGTGCGCGAGCTGGGGGCGACCACCCTGTCGATCACCCACGATATCGCCAGCGCCCGAAAGATCGCCGATCGGATCGCGATGATCTATGAGGGGCGCATCATCTGGCAGGGGACGGTGGAGGAGATCGACCGCACCGACGACCCTTACGTCACCCAATTCATCAATGGTCGCGCCGAAGGGCCGATCAAGATGCAGTTGCGTGCCCTGTAGTGCCCGGTTCCGCGGATCGCCGTCCTATGTCCGCCCAACCCTCCCCCGTCGCGGGGAGAAATCGGGATCGGGGTGACCGCCCGCATTCCGCGAGCACGCGCTAGTCCATCGATGGCCCGCAACGCCCCCGCCTATGTCTGCCAGAGCTGTGGCTCCAGCCACCGCAAATGGGCCGGGCGCTGCGACGCCTGCGGCGAATGGAACACGCTGGTCGAGGAGTTGCCGGCCGAAATCGTGCCGCGCGGCCTCGGCCGCGGTCAGGCCCGCCGGCTCGATACAGTCGCGCTCGATGCGCCGGCGCCGGAGACGCCGCGCCGGATCACCGGCATCGCCGAATTCGACCGCGTGTCCGGCGGCGGGCTGGTGCCCGGGTCGGCGGTGCTGATCGGCGGCGACCCCGGGATCGGCAAGTCGACCCTGCTGCTGCAGGCGGTCTGCCGGCTGGCGGCGGGCCAGGGCTGCCTCTACATAACCGGCGAGGAGGCGGTCGAGCAGGTGCGCCAGCGGGCGAGCCGGCTCGGCCTCGGCAAGGCGCCGGTGCAGCTGGCGGCGGCGACCAACGTCCGCGACATCGTCGCCGCCCTCGACGGCCCGGACCGGCCCGACGTGGCGGTCATTGATTCGATCCAGACCATGTATGTCGACCAGTTGGACAGCGCGCCAGGCACCGTGGCCCAGGTCCGGAGCTCCGCCGCCGAGCTGATCCGCGCGGCGAAACGGCACGGCACCTGTTTGCTTCTGGTCGGCCATGTCACCAAGGACGGCACCATCGCCGGCCCGCGCGTGCTCGAGCACATGGTCGACACCGTGCTCTATTTCGAGGGTGAGCGCGGCCACCAGTTCCGCATCCTGCGCGCGGTGAAGAACCGCTTCGGCCCGACCGACGAGATCGGCGTGTTCGAGATGACCGATGCCGGCCTGGCCGAGGTGAGCAACCCTTCGGAGCTGTTCCTCGCCGAACGCAGCGGCGACGTCTCGGGCGCCGCGGTGTTCGCCGGGCTGGAGGGCACGCGGCCGCTGCTGGTCGAGATCCAGGCGCTGGTCGCCCCCTCGCCACTCGGGACGCCGAGGCGAGCCGTGGTCGGCTGGGATACCGCCCGGCTGTCGATGGTGCTGGCGGTACTGGAAGCGCGCTGCGGCGTGGCGATCGGTGCCAACGACATCTTTCTGAATGTTGCCGGGGGCTTGCGAATCGTCGAGCCGGCGGCCGATATGGCGGTCGCCGCCTGCCTGCTGTCGTCGCTGACCGGCACGCCGCTGCCGCGCGACACGGTGGTGTTCGGTGAGATCGGGTTGAGCGGCGAGGTGCGCCCGGTCAGCCAGCCGGAACTGCGCCTGAAAGAGGCCGCAAAGCTGGGCTTCAGTCGTGCCCTGGTGCCGCCCCGGCGACGGCGCGGCGGCCGCGCGGCAGGCCTGAAGGTCCCCATCGAGGTGCACGAGATCGCCAGCCTGGCGGCATTGCTGCCGATGTTCGGCAACGGCCGGGAAACCAAGGAGTAGGTAGGGGTGGAAGACTGGCCCATCACGTTCGGCGACATCGCCGTCGTCCTGGTGTTGTTGCTGTCCGGGTTCCTCGCCTTCGCCCGCGGCTTCCTCCGCGAGGCCCTGTCGATCGCCGCCTGGGTCGGCGCGGCGGTGATCACCGTCTACACCTTCGACTATGCCTCCGAGTTGGTCGAGGAGCTGGTTTCCGACCGGCTGGCGGCCGATTTCATCTCCGGCGTGGTGATCTTCCTGCTCTCGCTGGTCGCGCTGTCGGTCGGTGGGCACTACGCCACCAAGACCATCCGCGCCTCGTCGTTGAACATGCTCGACCGCTCGCTCGGGTTCGTGTTCGGCCTGTTGCGCGGCGTCATTTTGATCGGCCTCGGCTATCTGCTTCTGGTCTGGCTGGTGCCCGACGACGACGACCGGCCCGACTGGATCGTCGAGGCGCGCACCCTGCCACTGGTCGAGCAGTCCGCCGAAATTCTGCGCATCGTCGTGCCGGAGGACGCAATCGACGACGGGCTGGACCGCGCCGGGGACGCGCTGGACGAGCTCGGCGCGCTGGCGCCCCGGCTGTTACGCGGGGAACAAACGGCACGGTCGAAACCTGATGCACCCGCCGACGAGGAGGGGTATAACCGGGCCGCGCGCGACGATATCGAGCGGTTGATGGCAACGTCGCGCTAGGCATTCCCGCAGGCGGCCCGGCGATTCCCTGATGGTTCCCCTCGACCAGCCGCAAGGCGGTCCAGCCATTCCAGACAAATTCCACGACGAGTGCGGCGTGTTCGGCATCTTCGGGCACGCCGAGGCCGCGGCGCATACGGCGCTGGGGCTGCATGCCCTGCAGCATCGCGGCCAGGAGGCGTGCGGCATCGTCGCCTTCGACGGCCGGCATTTCCATGCCCATCGGGCGCTGGGCCAGGTCGGCGACACCTTCAGCGCCGAGGCGGTGATCGCCCAGCTGCCGGGCCATGCGGCGATCGGCCACAACCGCTATGCGACGACCGGCCGGACGGCCCTGCGCAACGTGCAGCCGCTGTTCGCCGACTTCGCCTTCGGCGGCTTCGCGATCTGCCACAACGGCAATCTGACCAACGCCTACCAGACGCGCCGCGATCTGGTCCGCCAGGGCAGCCTGTTCCAATCGACCACCGATACCGAGGTCATCGTCCATCTGATGGCGACCAGCAAGGGCCGTACCGTGCTGGAACGGATGGTCGACGCGCTGCGCCAAGTGGAGGGCGCCTATTCGCTGGTCGCCATGACCAACGACGCCATCATCGGCGTGCGCGACCCGCTGGGCGTCCGGCCGCTGGTGCTCGGCCGGCTCGGCGACGCCCATGTCCTGGCGTCGGAGACCTGCGCCCTCGACATCATCGACGCCGAATTCGTGCGCGACATCGAGCCCGGGGAAATGGTGGTGCTGAACCAGGAGGGGGTGACCAGCCTCAAGCCGTTCCGCGCCACCGGCAATCGATTCTGCGTCTTCGAGTACATCTATTTCGCCCGGCCCGACAGCAGCGTCGACGGACAATCGGTCTACGAAGCCCGCAAGCGGATCGGCGCGGAGCTGGCGCGCGAGCACCCGGCCCCGGCCGATGCGGTGATCCCGGTTCCCGACAGCGGCGTACCGGCGGCGCTGGGCTATGCCGCCGAGAGCGGCCTGCCCTTCGAGCTGGGGATCATCCGCAACCACTATGTCGGCCGCACCTTCATCGAGCCGTCGGAGCAGATCCGTCACCTCGGCGTGCGCCTGAAGCACAACGCGAACCGCGCCGAAATCCGCGGGAAGCGCGTGGTTCTGGTGGATGACAGCATCGTCCGCGGCACCACTTCGCGAAAGATCGTCCAGATGGTCCGCGCGGCGGGCGCCACCGAAGTGCACATGCGCATCTCCAGCCCGCCGACCAAGAACCCCTGCTTCTACGGCATCGACACGCCGGCGCAGAAGGATCTGCTGGCGTATAGCCATTCGGTGGATGAAATCGCCAAACAGATCGGCGTCGACTCCCTGGCCTATATCTCGCCCGACGGCCTCTATCGCGCCATGGGCGAGAGCGGCCGCGACCCGGCCGCGCCGCGCTTCTGCGACGCCTGCTTCACCGGCGACTATCCCACCGCCCTGCCCGACAAGGACGAGGCCGGCCGCCAGCCGGAACTCTCCAACCTCGTCGAACGCGCCCGCTAGGCCGCCGCGCCGGACCCACTGCCATGCCATCTCCCAAAATCCCCGGGTCGCGCCTCGCCGGCCGGATCGCGCTGGTTACCGGTGCCTCGCGGGGTATTGGCGCCGCCGTCGCCAAGCGGTACGCGGCGGAAGGGGCGCAGGTGATCCTGGCGGCGCGCACGGTGGGCGGGCTGGAGGAGGTCGACGATGCGATCCGCGGCGCCGGCGGCTCGGCGACGCTGGTGCCGGTCGACCTCGCCAAGCCGGACCGTATCGACGCGCTCGGCGCCTCGATCCACGAGCGCTTCGGCCGGCTCGACATCCTGGTCGGCAACGCCGCCATGCTCGGCGCCCTGTCGCCGGTCGCCCATTCCGATCCGGCGCAATGGCAGCGGGTGATCGACCTCGACCTGACCGCCAACTACCGCCTGATCCGCTCGATGGACCCGCTGCTGCGGGCCTCCGACGCCGGCCGCGCGATCTTCGTCACCGCCGGCGTGGCGCGTACCGTCGAGCCCTACTGGGGGGCTTATGCGGTGGCCAAGGCCGGGCTGGAGATGATGGTGCGCCTATACGCTGCGGAAATCGCGAAAACCGCGATCAAGGCCAACCTGATCGACCCAGGTATCGTCGGCACCGCGTTTCGGGCCAATGCCTTCCCCGGCGAGGACGCCGCCACCCTGCCGGCGCCGGAGAGCGTGACCGAGCCCTTCGTCGACTTGGCCGAGCCCGGATGCACCATGAGCGGCGCGTTGGTCGAGGCCGGCAAGTAGCCGGCGTCCGCCGCGTCTGGCCGCTTACGCGTAGGGGTTCTTGCCCTTGCGCAGCAGCAGGCGGAGCGGGATGCCGGGTAGGTCGAAGGTCTCGCGCAGGCTGTTGGTCAAATAGCGCAGATAGGAATCCGGCAGTGCATCGGGCCGCGAGACGAACAGGGCGAAGGTCGGCGGTCGCGCCTTGACCTGCGTCGCATAGCGCAACTTGACGCGGCGGCCTTTCGCCATCGGCGGCGGGTGCGCCTCGCGCACCCCTTCCAGCCAGCGGTTGAGCTGGCCGGTGCCGACCCGGCGGTTCCACCCCTCATAGATCGCCAGCACCGCGTCGAGCAGCTTGTCGAGGCGTTGGCGGCGCAGGGCGGAAATGGTGACGGTCGGCAGGCCGCGCGCCTGCGGCAGCGAGGTCTGCAAACGGTCCGACAGACGTTGCAGCGCTTCGGAACGGTCCTCGACCTGGTCCCATTTGTTGACCGCGATCACCAGCGCCCTGCCCTCTTCGACCACATGGCGGGCGATGGTCAGATCCTGCTTGTCGAGGATGGCGTCGGCGTCGAGCACCAGCACCACAACCTGCGCCAGCCGCACGGCGTTGAAGGTGTCGGCGGTCGACATCTTCTCTAGCCGGTCGGCGACCCGCGCCCTGCGCCGCAACCCAGCGGTGTCGACTAGGCGGATCGGCTGGCCGCGCCATTCCCAATTGACGGCGATCGCATCTCGGGTGACGCCGGGCTCCGGCCCGGTGACGACCCGCTCGTCCTCGACCAGCGCGTTGACCAGGGTCGACTTGCCGACATTCGGACGGCCGACGATGGCGAGCTGGATGATGCGCTCGCCTTCCGCTCCCTCCTCTTCCGCGCCGTCGGCGGCCTCCGCCGCCTCGGCGAAAGGCCGCAGCGCATCGGCCAATTCGGTGAGGCCGAGGCCGTGCTCGGCGGAGATCGCCAACGGCTCGCCCAGCCCCAGCTCGAACGCCTCGAGCCGGCCGGGTTCCGCCGCCCGCCCCTCGCACTTGTTGGCGGCCAGGATCAGCGGCGTCTTGCCGCGCCGCAATTCGCGGGCGAAGTGCCGGTCCATCGGCGTCAGCCCGGCGCGGGCGTCGAACAGCAGCACGGCAACATCGGCCTCGGCCACCGCCCGTTGGGTCTGGTGGATCATCTGCGTCTCGGTGCCCTCGGCCGGTGTCTCCTCCAGCCCGGCGGTGTCGACGACGGTGAAGGTCAGCGCGCCCAGCCGGGCCTCGCCGACGCGGCGGTCGCGGGTCACGCCCGGCCGGTCGTCGACCAGCGCCGCCGACCTGCCCACCAGCCGGTTGAACAGGGTCGACTTGCCGACATTGGGGCGGCCGACGATGGCGACGGTGAACGGCATGGTGGACCGCCGGCTAACGATAGGCGGCGAGCTGGGCGTTGTCCGACAGGACGTAGAGGGTGCCGTTGGCGATCACCGGGGCGATTGTGGTTGAGCCGCTGACCCCGAAGGTGTCCAGGATTTCGCCGCTATAGGGCGAGACCAGCATCGCGTCGCCATTGCTGCCGACCACGATCAGCCGGTCGCCGCCGAGCACCGGTCCCGCCCAGACCAGCGGGCCGATGCGGTCGCTCGGGTTGCGATAGCGCGGCAACGGCGTGACCCAGAGGATGCGGCCGCCGCGCTTGGTCAACGCCACCAGCTCGGCGTTGACGGTCACCACGAAGACGAATTCGCCGGCCACCAGCGGCATGTTGATGCCGCCGATCTCCTGCTCCCAGACGCGTGCGCCGCTGCGCAGGTCGATCGCCGCCATGCGCCCGCTGTGGCTGATGGCGATCACCAGATCGTCGGCCATCACAGGGTTTCCGCGCACGTCGGCAAGACCGGCCAGGGCGCCGAAGCGGCGGATCGTCGCCAGGCTGTCGGACCATGCCGGGCGGCCGGTTTCCTGCCGCAGCGCGAACAGCTCGCCGGAACTGTACGGCACGATGACGACGCCGGCGCCGGCGGCCGGGCTGGCGCCGCCCAGCAAGGCAGCGTCCTCGAGGATGCCGGTATGGCTCCACAGCAACTCACCGGTGGTGGCGTCCAACGCCTCGACCTGGTTGTCGATGCTGATCACGAAGACACGGCCGGAGGCGTAGGTCGGCGCCGAGCGGATCGGACCGTTCGCCTCGGCGCGCCAGAGCAGCCCGCCATTCGCCGGGTCAAGCGCCATGACTTCGCCAAAGCCGGTGGTGACATAGATCCGGCCGTCGCCGAAGGCGACGCCGCCGCCGAGCGGATCGCTGTCCTCCGCCGGCGAGGCCGCGCGCACCCGCCACACCCGGCGGCCGCGGTCGGTATCGAAGGCGGCGACATAGCCGCCGGCATCCATGGCATAGATGCGGCCGTCGACGACCACCGGCGGCGTGAGCAGCCGGCTGTCGCCGCCGCCGCCCTCGCCGATATCGGTCGACCAGGCCCGCCGCAGGCTGGCCGGCAGGGCCCGATGGCCGGGCATATGGTCGGGCCGGGAGCCGACCTGCGGCCAGTCGGGTTCGAGGACAGCCGACGGCAGAACGATGTCGATATTGGCGACCTGCGGGTCCGGCTCGATCGCCCGCTCCAGCTCCAGGACCGAGATGCGGGTGCCGGGCAGCGGTGGTTCTTCCTCGCCGCCGAACCAACTCGAGCAGCCGCCAAGCATGGAAATGCCGAGCAGCAGGCCGGCGCGCACGCGCAGTGGATGTGGCATGGCCGCGCTAGCTGCCGGCGACATCGGCGAGTGCCTGCGCCCGTTGGCGCTGTCGGCCCGGCGTCTGCGGGTCATCGGCCAGTGCCGAGAAGATCTCTCTTGCCCGCGCGCTGTCGCCGGCGCGCAGTGCAATCAGTCCCTCCAACTCTCGCGCCGAATGACGCCAGGGGCTCTCCTCCACCATCAACGGCGCCAGTTCTTCGGTCAGGGCGTTCCGGTCGCCGCTTTCCAGATCGTGCAGGACCGCGAGGAAGCGGCCGAGGTCCCGCCACGGCGCGGCGACGGATCGGTCATCGGCCAATTCCCGGTAGGCCGCCACCGCCGCCGCCGTGTCGCCGGCTTCCGCCAGCAGCGCCGCGCCATGCAACCGGGCCAGCAGGCCCTGCCGGTCGCCGGCCTCGTCGGCGAGGCGCTCCAGCGCATCGACCGCGGCGCTCCGTTCCGCGTCGGCCAACTCGACCGCGGCCATCAGCGCCGCCGTGCGCTCCTGATCCCGGCGCAGGCTGTAGTCCTGCCAGAACACATAGCCGCCGGTCGCCAACACGACCAGCACGACGATGGCGATGGCGGCGCTGCCATAGCGCTGCCACAGCACCTTCGCCTTGTCTTCCTTCAGCGCCTCGTCGACTTCGCGGAAAATATCGGCCATTGAGTTCCTCGGAACGCGCGCTCGTTGCGGCGCGCGGCATTAGAAATCCGGCGGGTGCCGGTCAAGCGATGCTCAGGCGGCGTCCCGCCATTTGATGGAACAGCCCATGCTGGCGATCTGCTCGGCCGGCCCCTTGCCGGTTTCGGCCACCTGCCGCATCGCCTCGAGCAGTTCTCGGCGGGCGCCCGGCACCAGCTCGCGCCGCGAGGCGTCGAGCCGGCCGCGGTACTGCAGTTCGAGATCGGCGTTGAAGCCGAATAAATCCGGCGTGCACACCGCGTCATAAGCGCGTGCCACGGCTTGGGTCTCATCGATCAGGTAGGGAAACGAGAAGCGATGCCCGACGGCGAATTCCTTCATCTTGTCGAAGCCGTCGGCGGGATAGGCCTCGGTGTCGTTGGACATGATCGCCGCCGCGCCGATGCCGTCCGCCTGCAGGGCCCGGACATCCTCGACGAGCCGGTCGATCACCGCCCGGACATACGGGCAGTGGTTGCAGATGAACATGATCAGCGTCCCCCTCGGCCCGGCCAATTCGGCCAGCCGGTGGCTCTTGCCGTCGGTGCCTTTCAGCGCGAAATCGGCGGCCTTCCAGCCAAAATCGCAGATCGGCGTTTCCATCGCGGCCATGGTTCCAGCGCTCCCCCCAAGGGCCTCTCGCGTGCCGGCATTTCCTAGACCATTGGAGGGGCGAACACAATCGCGGCCGGGCCACCGGTTTTCACCGCTTTACGAGCCGGCGGAATTGGCGACAATGGACGACGGAAGGATGATCATGACGAAACGAGGCTGACCGGCCGTATGGCAGATATCGTACGGCTCTCCGACTACCGCCACCGCAAGGGTCAGGTATTCTTCGATCGCTGCGAGCTGGCACAGCTTCTTGCCGTCTACAGCGATCGGGTCAGCCGCGGGGAATGGCGCGACTACGCCGTCGACCACGCGGCCGGCGTCGCCATGTTCAGCGTCTTTCGCCACAGTCAGGACCGGCCGCTCTACGCCATCTCCAAGATGCAGAACCAGCGCGGCACCGAATACGCGGTTTTCGACGGGTGCCACAGGCTGGTCCACGCGCCCTCGTTGAGCGACGTCCTTTCGGTCTTCACGGAGAGGCCGCGCCCGGTGGACTGATCCGGCCGCGCACAAGCGTGCACCGTTGTCGTTCGGCTCTGTTCCTGTTATGTTCTTATCCAGGGCGATCCAGGGCGGATATCGGGCGCATGGCCGGATGGAAACGGCGGCAACTGGCCGACGAAGAAGTGCGGCGGCGGCCGGTGGTGCTGGGGGCGCTGGCCGAACGCGGCGTCGGCGTGTTCTGCTGGTGCAACCGTTGTCACCACAACGCGATCGTCACCAGCACGCAATTGATCGACCAGCTTGGCCCGGACTTCCCGATTCCGGAGGTCGGCGCCCAGATGCGCTGCTCCGGCTGCGGCAGCAAGGACGTTGCGACCCGCCCCGACTGGCCCTCACAGGGGCAGATTACCCGGCACGATTGACCCGCGCCGGGCACCGAATGGCACCTCTCTAGCCTCCCGTGCCGGCGGCCGGAAGCCGCAACGCCGCACGAAGGCCGCCAAGCGGCGAGTCGTCAAGTTCAAGCGTCCCACCGTGCAGATCGGCGAGATCGGCGACGATGGCGAGGCCGAGGCCGCTGCCGGGCGGTGCCTGGTCGAGCCGCTCGCCCCAGCGCAGGGCCGAAGGCCGGTGCTCGGCCGGGATCCCGGGACCGTCATCGTCGACCGATACGACCAGGCCGCCCTTGTCCAGCCGAGCCGCCAGCAGGATCCGCGATGCGGCAAAGCGGTGGGCATTGGCGGTGAGGTTGCCGATCGCCGCCTCCAGATCGTGCCGCGGCACCGAAAAGACCAGATCCGCCGGGCACTCGACGGAAATCGTCACCGGCGGCTGGCGGTAGAGGATCGCATAGCCGTCCCGGACGTCCTCCAGCACCGCGGCGACCGGCAAGGACCGCGCCACGCCCGCATCGGTGCCGACCGCCTGGGCCAGGCTGGCATAACGCTCGATCAGGCCGGCCATTCGCTCGACCTGGCCGTGCAGAAGGCGGGCGCCCTCGCCGCCGGGCAGGCCGTTGCGCAGCACCGCCAGAGGGTGGTTGAGGTCATGGGCGATCTTGGAGACGTATTTCCGGGTGCGCGCCAAAAGCCGGGCATTGCGTGCCAGCAGACCGTTGACCCGGTCGACCAAGCGCTGCAGTTCCGCCGGAAAGCGGCCGGCGATCGCGTCGGTCTCGCCGGCCTCGAAGCGCGCCAGCGCGCGCCCGACGGAATTCAGCGACCGCCGCAGGGTGACCAGCATCGCCACGATCACCGCCACCAGCAACAGCAGCGACGGGATGGTGATCCGCAGGGTCAAGCCCTGTAGGGCGCGGGTCTGGTCTTCGACTATCGCGGCGTAGCGCAGTGCGTCGATGCCGACCAGATAGCGCACCATGGCGGCATCCGCCCGCTCCGCCGACAGGCGTTCGTGGACGATCCGCTCGGCCAGCCGCATCGGCCCAAGCGGCGTATCGACGAAGCGGACGACGAAGTCGGCGGTCGGCCGGTCGAGGGTCGATACAAGCGTCGTGCCGGTCAGATCCAGAAGCTCCGATCGGAAGGCCGGAGTACCGTCGATATCGACCTGCCAGACCCATTCCAGATCGCCCACGCCGATCCGCGGCGGGGCCGCCGCCTGGGCACTGACGAAGGCGGCGCGAAGCTGCAGTGCGAAGGCGCGGAGTTGGGTGTCGGCGGCTTCCTCCGAAAGCGCCCGGATAGCGCTGTGGGAGGTCCACCAAAGGGCCGGCACGCCAAGCGCCAGCAGCAGCAGAGACCAGACCAGCATGCGGACGACCAGCGTCGCCGGGCCGCGTGGCCGCCCGGCGGTCATTCGTCGCCGCACGCCAGCCGATAGCCGTAGCCGAGAACGGTCTCGATGGTCGCGCGGCCCAGCTTGTCGCGCAGCCGGCTGATATAGACCGGAATCTCGTTGCTGGTCTTGGCGCTGGCACCGTCGAAATTGTGCTGCACCAACTCATCCGCAGCGACCGGTCGCTGCCGATTGACCAGCAGATAGTGCAAGAGACGAAACTCGGTCGGGGTCAGGCGCACAGGCCCCCCGTCGAACCAGACCCGCATCGCCAGCGTATCCATTCGCAACGGGCCGGCCTCCAGCACCGGCTGGCGGACATTGGGGCCGGCCGAATTGGCGACGCCACGGACCCAGTCGAGGAGCAGTTCCAGGTCGACCGGCTTGGTCAGGTAGTTGGTGGCGCCGGCCTTCACGGCATCCTTCATGTCGGCGACCTCGCGACGTGACGCGGTCAGCACGATGACCGGCATGCGCAGGCCCTTCTCGCGCCAGCGGCGCAGCACGCTGATGCCGTCCATGCCGGGCAGGCCGGGATCGAGGATCACCGCATCGAACGCCTCTTCCGACCCCAGCGCCAGGGCCTCCGGCCCGTCTTCGGCGATGTCGACGGCGAAGTTGTCGCCGCGCAGCGCCTCGGCGATCTGCGCCGCCAGATCGCGATCGTCCTCGACCAGCAGGACCCGCATGATCTCGGCCGCCTACCGGCTCGCCCGCCGCCGCAACCAGGCGTCGGGATTGCCGACCACCGCGCCGCTGTCGGGGTCGAGATGGACGATCACGATACGGTCGTCGGGCGACAGGATACGCACCTCGTAGAGGAACGCCGTTCCGCTGCCCGCGCGGACGACATGGGTGCCGACGATGCGTCCGGCATAGGCCGGGTCGCCCTGCAACCGTCGCAGCAGCGTGGATAGCGCCGGCGCCCGGTCGTTCTGCGCCGCCACCGGGGCGGCCCATGTTGCCGCCGCCGCGAGGATCGCTCCCATCATCGCCCGTCGCTTCATCGCATCGGTATCCCACGCGCCCGCTTACAGGAACAGCCCCGGCTCGTTAGGTGATTTTAATCCCGATCAATGGGGCATAACGCGGGCGGCATAGGATCGCAACGCGACCTTGCCCGATGCTCCCGTCACTACCGCCCACCCTTGACGGGAGATGAGACATGCAAAAGAGCCTCGTGAAACTAGCCACCGTGCTGGCACTTCTGGCGTCGCCCTCCGCCTTCGCCGACCAGCCCGGCACCGGCGTGCCTGACCGCGGTCCACAGATGCGGGCCGGGGCGGGGATCATCCTGGCCCAGCATCGCCTCCGGCAGCCGCCGGCGATCCATGGCCGGCCGCGTCAGGAGATGCGTGGCCACGACAATCGTCGCGACTACACGCCGCCGCGCCGCTGGCGGCCCCCGGCGACCCATGGCCGGCCGCGTCAGCACTATCGTGGCCACAATAACCGCCGGCACTACGGCCCGCCGCCCCGCTACTGGCGTCCGCATTGGCGTCAGCACCGCCGGGTCGACCGGCATCGGCGCCCGCCGCTGCGGCCGTTCTACCGCCTGCTGCGGCGCCTGGACGACTAGAGTCTGAACGGCTCACACCGGAGCGGTGTGAACTGCGATCCAGTCTCGAATTCGTTGAATCTGATCAAGATTCACGGCCCGGATCGCTTCGATCCGGGCCGATCTTGATCCAGCGCCTGCCGCTTGACCCGGTCCGGGCGGCATGGTTGTTGCCGCCGATGAGCGTCTATCAGGCAGCCGCGCTGTTCTTCGCGGTCTATCTCCTGCTGCTGGCACGGTCGGCCTGGAAGCAGGGCGAGTTGAAGCAGTATCTCGCCAGCCTTGGCGTTGTCGCCGCGCTGGTGGCTGTGATCGGCGCGGTCGTCTGGCTCGCGACCGGCTGAGGCGGTCAGGACCGGCGGCGCTGGCGTACCACCATGTCGATCGGCGCCAGGTCGCTGATAATCCGCATGACCCGGGCGTCGGTCAGGTCGGCATCGCTCAAATCCACCGTGGCCAGGTCGACATTGGAGAGGTCGGCACCGATCAGCTTCGCGCCCTTCATCTTGGCGTTGGCGAGATTGGCGGCGGTCAGGTTGCAGCCGGACAGATCGGCGTCGCTCAGATCGGCGTCCTGCAGATCGGCCCCGGCCAGGTTGGCGCGCCGCAGATTGGCGCCGGCCAACACCGTCTCGGCCATCACCGCGCCGGTCAGATTGGCGCTGACCAGGTTCGACTTCGACAGCTTGGCGCGGCGCAGATTGGCGCGCGGACGAACCGTATCCTTGGCTTCCCACACCTCCGGCTCGACCAGGGCGAGACCGCGGTTGTTGTCGGAAGTCAACAGCGCGCCTTCCCGGAAATCGGTCGCCTCCAGATTGGCGCTGGTCAGATCCGCCTCGTAGAGCTGGGCGCCGCGCAGATCGCTGCGCGCCAAATTTGCGTTGACCAGCGTCGCCCCGTGCAGGGTGGCGGCGAACATGTCGCAATTGCTGAGGTTGGCGCCAGTCAGGTCGCAGCGGCCAAGATTGGCGCCGGCCAGCCGGGCATATTGCAGCGACACGTTGGGCAGGCTGATGCCGGACAGGTTCTGCAGACGGAAATCGGCCGGCCACGCGCCGCGCCGCTTGGCCAGCCAGTCGACGTGCCGGCGCAACTCGTCGGCGATCTCTTCGGTGCAGTTATGCATGCAACCGGCGCTCGAATGGTGCCCCCGGCGAACAACTTCGACAGTTTCACCCGGGCTGGTTACCGAAGGGCTAATTGAGCATTGCGGGCGCAAGGTTGGGCGTACCGCGTGCGGCCTTGACCGGCGGGACCGACATGCGCTCCCATGGCGTCGACGCTCGGCGCCCGGGTCCGGAGTTCGCGATCGGGTCCTGTCGCCGGCCGGGGCCGTTCCGCCGGAAGCCGGCTGTCCAGGCGGTGTTTCACGGCAGGACGATCGGACCGGCATGACGCTCGGGCGCGCGACATGAAGGGCCCACGCAAGCGATGGGCCGTCTTCGGGAACCCCGGCTTTCCGTCCTACATGGCCGCCCAGTTCCTCACCGGCTTCGCCGTCCAGATCCAGACGGTCGCGGTCGGCTGGCAGGTCTACGACCTGACCCGCGATCCCTTCGACCTTGGCCTCGTCGGGTTGTCCCAGTTCGCCCCCGCCCTGCTGCTCGTCCTGGTCACCGGCGCCGTCGCCGACCGCTTCCCGCGCCGCGTCACCATGGGCGCCTGCCTGGGCGTCAAGGCGCTGGCCGGCGGCGGGCTGCTCTGGCTGGCGGCGACCGGCAACACGCGCACCCTGCCGATCTTCGCGCTGCTCGGGCTGTTCGGCGCGGCGCGCGCCTTCTACAACCCGGCGCGGCAGGCAATGGTGCCCAACCTGGTGGTGCCCGAGCATCTGACGCGGGCGCTGGCGACGATCGGCAGCGTGAACAAGGTCGCGACGATCTCCGGGCCGCTGGCCGGCGGGCTGCTCTACGGCCTCGGCGCGCCGGCCGCCTATGGCGTCTCGCTCGCCTTCTTCCTCGCCGCCGCGGCGCTGATCGCCGGGCTGCCGGCCGTGCCGCAGCGCCTGGCGGCGGGGCGGCGGGGCTGGTCGGAAATCCTCGCCGGCGTCCGGTTCATCCGGTGCAAGCGGATCATCCTCGGGGCGATCTCGCTCGACCTCTTCGTCGTGCTGCTGGGCGGCGCCGTCGCCCTGCTGCCGGTCTATGCGCGCGACGTGCTGGCGATCGGCGCGGTCGGCCTCGGGCTGTTGCGGGCCGCCCCGGCGGCCGGCGCC
>JABDIP010000026.1 GCA_013003675.1 Inquilinus sp. | reverse complement strand
GGGCGGTCCGACCGTCAGTTGGTCAGCACGCTCGCCGAAGCCAGCATGTCGGACGGGATGGTCAGGCCCATGCGACGGGCGAGGCCGGCGTTGAGCAGCACCTCGCCACGCTTGTTGGTGACCAGCGGGAAATCCGCCGGCGAGGCGCCGTCGAGGATCTGCAGCGCGACCTGCGCCGCGTGCTCGCCCTGCTCGTACGGGTCCTTGGTGAAGGTGACCAGCACGAAGGGGGCCATCCAGGGCTGAACCGAACCGCTGGGGATGCGCGAGTGCTCCAGCACGAAGCGGCGCGCCTCGTCATCGTCCCAGCCGGCGATCCCGGCATTGTTGTACATATAGAGGATGTCGACCGAGTTCTGCATCTCGAGGAACGCGGCCTTCCATTCGTCGAAGGTGCTGACCAGCCGTTCGGAGTCGAAGGTAAAGCCCAGCACGTCGCTGTAGTTCTTGCTTTCCTTGCGGTAGGTCTCGGTGTTGCCGTTGATCGAGCCGACCCGTTGGCCCGGGGTGATGCGGCGGATCAACTGCAGCATCTCCGGCACCGCGCTGACCTCGACCATGCCGGTGATGTTCCGGGTCGGGTAACCGTAGACCGACGCGTCCCAATTGACGCCGGCGAAGACCACCGGCAGCTCGGAATTCCGATAATAGGGCGAGATCACGTATTTCTGCGCGTTGTCGTCGGTGGCGATGACGACGTCGGGCTGGAACTCCTCGATCGCCGCTCGGGCGAGCAGGCCGGCGCGCTGTTTGAACTCTTCCGAAGTGTTGTTCTTCGTATCCATACGATGGATCCGCAGATCGACATTCTGATCGGCCATCAGATTTTCAAGGGCGCCGGTGATACCGTCGCTCCATTCATATCCGGCATGGTAGGAATCGATGAAAAGAACGCGGCGCGGCTCTTGCGTGTTGACGAAATAAAGGGCCGCACCAACGGCTACGGCGCCAGCGATCGCGACGCCAAAGACCATTGTTGCCTTCATTTTTGTCACTCCAGGCGGTGAATTCTATTTGGCGGAATTGAAGTCAATAGATTCCGCGGGCGCCCGATTGTGGAACCCATGGGTTAAGGCGCCGTTACCGAAAACTAGAATAAGATTTCTGCTTTTCTTGGCGTTGATTGGATGGAAGGCACGCCCTTCGTCCCGATTCTCTCGCCGGCGGGCCGGCTGACCCGGGCCGGCCGGCGCCTTTTCAGCCTTCTCTTGGATGTTCATCCGCTGGTCCGGGCGATCTCCCGATCGACGGGTCTTGAGCCGGCTCGCTTTCGAATAGGCAATATCCTGAGTCTGGACATCGCCGACCGGCGACTTTATGGTTTTCAAAACGTTTTGAAGAACAAGAAATGGACCTCAAGGGGCTCGCCACACAGCTCAACCTGTCGGTCACCACCGTCTCCCGCGCGCTGAATGGCTTTCCCGAGGTCAAGGCGGCGACCCGCGAACGGGTGATCGATGCCGCGCGCGAGGCCGGCTATGTGCCGAACCGTCTTGCGCGCTCGCTGCAGAAAGGACGCACCGAAGCCGTGGGTATCGTGCTGCCGCTGCCGACCGGGCATTTCCACGACCCATTCTTCGCCGAGCTTCTGGTTGGGCTCGGCCAACGTCTGCACGAAGCCGATCACGACCTGATGGTCACCGCCGCGCCGCTGGGCGTGGAGGAGGTGGCGGCCTATCGCCGGCTGGTCGAGGGAGGCCGGGTCGACGCCATGATCGTCGGCCGGACCCGTCGCCGAGACGAACGGATCGACTATCTTCTCGATCGCGGTTTTCCGTTCGTCGCTCATGGTCGGTGCGACGCGGACCGACCCTACGCCCATCTCGACATGGACAGCGAGCACGGTTTTCGCGAGATCTGCGCCCGGCTGATCGGCCTCGGCCACAGGCGCATCGCGCTGATCAACGGGCCGCCGGAACTCAATCTGTCGCGGCTGCGCGCGGCCGGCTATCGGCAGGCCCTGGAAGCGGCGGGGTCGCGCGCCGATCCGGACCTGCTGGCCTGCGGCGACATGACCGAACAGGGCGGCCACGACGCCGCCACCCGCCTGCTCGCGACGCAGCGGCCGACCGCGTTGGTCTGCGCCAACGATGCGATGGCGGTCGGTGCGCTACGCGCCGCCAAGCATGCCGGGCTGTCGGTGCCGGGCGACGTGTCGATCACCGGCTACGACGATCTGGAGATCGCCCGTTTCACCCAGCCGGCCCTGACCACGCTGCGCCAACCGGTGCGCAAGGCCGGCGACAAATTGGCGGAAATGCTGTTGTCTCTGCTGGCCGGGGCGCCGGCGGACTCATTACGGGAGATCTGGGTGCCCAGCCTTGTCGAACGAGAGTCGGATGGGCCGGCGGCGGTAGTCGCGGCCGGCTGAAACGGTTTAGGATGTGTGAAAACGGGAGGAAAGACATGAGAAAGAGTATCCTGACGGCCCTTGGCGTGGGGGCCTTGGCGGCCCTTGCAACGACGGCGAACGCCGCCGATCTGCGGTTCTGGACCACCGAGGAGCAGCCGGAGCGGCTGGCCAAGCAGGAGGCCGTGGCCGCAGAGTTCGAGGCGAAGACCGGCATCAGCGTCGAGGTGATCCCGGTTACCGAGAAGGATCTCGGCATCCGGGCGATGGCCGCGTTCGCCGCCAACGACCTGCCCGACGTGATCTATCACACGCTGCAATACGTGCTGCCGTGGAGCGAGGCCGGCGTCCTCGACACCGCGGCGGCGAACGACGTGCTGGAGGATCTGGGCATTGGCACCTTCGCCCCCGGCGCGTTGGAGATGGCCGAGTTCAACGGCGACTATGCCGCCGTGCCGGTCGACGGCTGGACGCAGATGATCGTCTATCGCCGCGACCTGTTCGAGGAGAGGGGGCTGGCGGCGCCGGACTCCTATGCGAATATCCTCGCCGCGGTCGAGGCGCTGCACAACCCGCCGGAGATGTATGGCTTCGTCGCCGCGACCAAGGTCGACGAGAACTTCATGAGCCAGGTGCTCGAGCATGTGTTCCTGGCAAACGGGGTCACCCCGGTGCGCGCCGACGGCACCGTCGACCTCGACGAAAAGGCCACGATCGAGTCGCTGGAATTCTATAAGGCGATCGTCGAGGCGAGCCCGCCCGGCGACCTCTTCTGGCAGCAGTCGCGCGAACTCTATTTCGCCGGCAAGGCCGCGATGATCATCTGGTCGCCGTTCATCCTCGACGAGTTGGCGGGCCTGCGAGACTCGGCGCCGCCGACCATCAACGACGACCCGACATCGCGCGAACTGGCCAGCCGCACCGGCATCGTCACCACCGTGTCCGGTCCCAGCAACCCGAATGGCAGCGCCTGGGCCGACATTCGCTATCTCGGCGTCACCGCGGATGCCGATACCGACGCGGCGATGGAGTTCATCAAGTTCTCCATGGACGAGGGCTATATGAACACGCTGTCGATGGCGCCGGAGGGCAAATTCCCGGTGCGCCGCGGCACGGCGAGCGACCCGCAGGCCTTCGTCGAGGCGTGGGCGCAACTGCCGGTCGGCGTCGATCGCAAGGCACCGTTGAGCGTGCTCTATCCGAGCGAGGTGATCGACGAGGTCGTCGCCGGGCTGGAGACTGCCAACCGCTGGGGCGTCCGCGAAGGGCAACTCTCGCTGGCCTCGAAGATCATCAACAGCCAGATCTTCAACCGTCTGGTCCGCGAGTACATCGACGGCAAGCGTTCGGCGGCGGAGACTGTCGGGCTGCTGCGGCAGGAACTGGCCGCAATCCAGTTGCCGCAAGCGACGGGGCGCCAGCAATCGGCCGGCGCCCCGTCCTGCGGTATCAGTCGCTCTAGGAGTCGGGGGGCGATCCGAGATGAAGGCATCGTTGAAGGCGCAGGAGCAGCGGCTTGCCTATCTGATGTTGCTGCCACCGCTGCTGATCGTGGCCGCGGTCGTCATCTTTCCGGTCGTGGCCAATTTCTGGATCAGTTTCAAGCCGGTCGGCCTCGCCGATCTCAGGACACCGACGCCGTCGGTGCGCGAACCGGGGAACCTCGACCCGGCGGCGGGAACAGTCGAGGTGCGCTACCGCCTCGCCAATCGCTCCGGCAAGTTGGTGATCGGCGACGTTGTCTTGCGCGACACGCTGGCGCCGGGCCTGACCGCGCCGGCCGACACCGGCCCCTGCGCTGTGGCGGAGGAGGATCTGACCTGCCGGTGGGACGATTGGGCGCCGCGCTACAGCGAACGCCTGACGCTGGTCTTCGCCGCCCAGCCCGCCTTTTTCGAGGCCGGCATCGATCTCGAGGAAAGCGAACCGGAGATGACCGGCAACGCCGAAAACCCGATGCTCTCCGGCGGCTTCACCTTGGACAACTACCGCCGGGTCCTCGCCCAGCGCGACTTTGTCCAGGTGCTGGGGGTGACCGTCGTCTATACCGTCTTCGGTACGCTGGGGGCGCTGATCCTGGGCCTGTTCGCCGCGCTGTTGCTGAACCAGGAATTCCGCGGGCGCACCTTGCTGCGCGGGCTGTTTCTCTTCCCCTACGTCTCGCCGGTGATCGCCGTCGCGTTCACCTGGGTGTTCTTCCTCGATCCGTTCAGCGGCGTTCTGAATGCGCTCGGTATCCACTATGGGATCACGGAGACGCCGTTGAATTTTCTCGGCACGGAGAGCCTGACGATCGATCTGTTCGGACTGGAGTTCGGGTTTCCCCTGGCGCTGGCGACGGTGATCGCGTTCGAGGCATGGCGCTACTTCCCGCTCGCCTTCCTATTCATCCTGGCGCGGCTGCAGGCACTGCCGAGCGACCTCTACGAGGCGGCATCGATGGACGGCGCCACGCCGCTGCAGAAATTCCGCTTCATCACCCTGCCGCAACTGGTCGGCATCCTGTCGATCCTGTTCATGTTGCGGTTCATTTGGACCTTCAACAAGTTCGACGACATCTTCCTGATGACGGGCGGCGCCGCGGGCACTCGGACCCTGACCGTGAACGTCTACGAGCAGGGCTTCGCGCTGCTCAATCTCGGTGCCGGTGCCGCCGCGGCGGTAATCACATTCGGCATGCTGGCCGTCTTCATGGTGCTCTATTTCATCGGCATGCCGAAGGAGGAGGTGTCGTGATGGGCGCCGCCTTCTCTCCCGCCGTGTTGCTTGCCTCTGCCATCATCGGGGCGCTGGCCGCCGTTCTGGGCGTCTCGGTCTGGAGCCTTCTCGCCACGATGGTCGGCGGCCAGGATGCCACCCTGCCGCTCGGCACCGCCCTGCTGGCGGGCGCGCTGCAGGCGGTCGTCTTCGTCCAGGTGGAGGCAGCGACCCGCCGGGTTGGCGTAGCCTACGCCGCCGGCGTGGCACTCGGATGCGTTGCCTTCTTGCTGCACCCCGGCCCGCCGATCGGCCTTGCCGACGGCGCCGCGGCCGGGTGGGGCTATGGCGGCATGGTCGCCAGCTTCGCGATCACCGGGTTGATGGTGCGCGGTGCCTTCGACGGCCTCAACCTGGTCGAATTCCATCGTGTCGAAATCGAGACCATCATCATCCGCCTGCTGCGCGGCTTCGGCATCGCCTTCTTCACCCTCTCGGTCGCCTTCCCGTTCTATGTGATGGTGGTCACCAGCCTGAAGAACCAGGCCGAGCTGATCGCCAACCCGCTCGATCTCGGGATCGACTTCACGCGCGGCTTCCTTACGCTCACCTCGAGCTATTGGCAGGTGCTGACCGAGTTCAACTTCGCCCGCTACATCGGCGTCAGCACGCTGGTCTCGGTGTCGACCATGATGATCACCCTGGCGCTGGCGATCCCCGGTGCCTATGCCGTGGCCCGGCTACGCTTTCCAGGGCGTATCGTGCTGTCGCAGTCGATCCTGCTGATCTACCTTTTCCCGGCCATCGTGCTGGTGTTGCCGCTCTACGCCGTGTTCAGCCAGCTCGGCCTGCGCAACTCGCTGATCGGGCTGCTGATCGTCTACCCGGCGACGACGTTGCCGGTGGCGCTCTACATGCTACAGGGGTACTTCCGTGGCCTGCCGGCGGAGTTGGAAGAAGCGGGGATCATCGACGGCTGCAGCCGCTGGGGCGTGATCATGCGGATCACCCTGCCGCTCAGCCTTCCGGCGTTGGCGTCGGTGGGGCTTTATGTCTTCATGATCGCCTGGAACGAGTTCCTGTTCGCCTTCATGTTTCTCGACGACCCCAGGATCTTCACCCTGTCGCGCGGCGTCGTGTCCCTCAACAGCTCGGAGGTTCCTCGGCAATACCTGATGGCCGGCGCGGTGATCGTCACCGTTCCGATAATGGCGCTGTTCCTGTGGTTCGAGCGCTATCTCGTGACCGGCCTCACCGCCGGCGGCGTCAAGGGATAGGCGCGGCGATCCTGGCGGTGCCGGCGGGCCGAAACCAAAGATGGCCGAAATGCAGGACCTGACCCGACGGGCGCGCGACATCCTTCGCCGCAACGATCGCGGCGGTTATACGGTGCCGACCGCCGGTCTCTATCCCTATCAATGGAACTGGGATTCCTGCTTGGTCGCGCTGGGCTGGGCCAGTTTCGACGAGGGCCGCGCCTGGCAGGAGATCGACACTCTGTTCGCCGCCCAATGGGCCGACGGGATGGTGCCGCATATCGTCTTCCACGCAAGCGATCCCGGCTATTTTCCCGGCCCGGACGTTTGGGCCACCGGTCGCGAGCCGGCCTCGTCCGGCATCACCCAGCCGCCGGTCGCAGCCAGCATCGTCCGGCGGTTGCTGGAGCGGGCCGAGGCCAGCGAGGCGGCTGAGTCGGCCGCCCGGCGCCTGCTGCCGAAACTGGCCGCGTCGCATCGCTGGTGGCACTCGGCGCGCGATCCCGGTGGCGGCGGGCTGGTGGCCACGCTGCATCCCTGGGAATCCGGCATGGACAACAGCCCGGCCTGGGACGAGGCCCTGGCCCGGGTGCCGGTCGGCGAATTGCCGCCTTACCAACGCCGCGATACCGGCCATGTCGACGCGGCGCAGCGGCCGACGCGGGACGAATACGACCGCTATCTGTCGCTGGTCCTGCTGTTCCGCGAGCTCGGCTACGACCCCGGGCGGCTCTACGACGCCTCGCCCTATCGGGTCGCCGATGTCGGCAGCAACGCGATCCTGCTGCGCGCCGACCGCGACCTCGCCTGGCTGGCCGATACCCTGGGCGACCGCCCGTTGCACGACGAGGCGGAGGGTTGGGTCGCGCGCGGCGAGCAGGGGTTCCAGCGGCTATGGGACGAGGAGGCCGGCCTGTTCCTGGCCCTCGACCTGACCACCGAGCGACAAATCGCGACAGCGACGTCGGCCGGTTTCCTTGGGCTCTATGCGGGTGCCGCCGATCCGGCGCAGGCGGCGCGGCTGGTCGCGCAGTTCGACCGCTGGCGCGGCGACGCGGCCTATGGGCTGCCGTCGGTCGCGGTCGACGATCCGCTCTTCGACGCTGGACGCTATTGGCGCGGTCCGAGCTGGGCGATCGCCAACCATCTGATCGCCCGCGGGCTGGACGACTACGGCCACACCGCGCGCGCCGCCTGGCTGGCGGCGGACACCGCGCGGGCGATCCATCACGGCGGCTTTCACGAATACTTCCATCCGCTGACCGGCGAGGGCCTGGGCGGCGACGCCTTCACCTGGACCGCGGCGATGTGGCTGGCCTGGCTCGACCCGGACCCCGCCGCCGAGACCGCCATCGCGATGCGGGACCGGCTGGCCGGGCTCTATCCGGCCGAGCAGGCAGCCGGCGCGGCGGCGGGGCTTTCTGCGCTCGCCGCCAGCCACCGCGACCGCCCGGTCGACCATCCCGATCGGCCGCGGACGATCCCGCAGGACGCGGTGCTGATCGCCTATGGCCACCAGGTCTCCGACGATGCCGGCCCGCCGCTCGACGCCCTGCGCCGCTGGGTCGAGGAGCGGCTGGACGGCGTGCTCGGCAGCATCCACCTGCTGCCGATCTACCCTTATTCCTCCGACGACGGCTTCTCGGTGATCGACTATCGGTCGGTCGACCCGGCGCTCGGCGACTGGAACGACGTGGCGCGCCTTGCCGGGCGGTTCTCGCTGATGCTCGACGCGGTGATCAACCACGTCTCGGCGCAGAGCGACTGGTTCGCCGCCTTCTGCGAGGGACGGGCGCCCTATCGCGAATTCTTCCTGTCCTACCAGCCGGAGGACGCTCCCGACATCTCCGGCGTCACCCGGCCGCGCACCTCGCCGCTGCTCAGCCGGTTCGAGACCGCCGACGGGCCGCGCCTGGTGTGGACCACCTTCAGCGACGACCAGATCGACGTGGACCCGGCCAATCCGGACGTGT
>JABDIP010000582.1 GCA_013003675.1 Inquilinus sp. | reverse complement strand
GCATCGAGGAGAGCATGTGGTACCGCGGCACCGCCGACGCGGTCTGGCAGAACCTCGACATCCTCGAGGCGGAAGGGCCGGAATACGTGCTCGTCCTGGCCGGCGACCACATCTACAAGCAGGACTATGCGGCGATGCTGGAGGACCACGTCGCCCGTGGCGCCGACGTCACCGTCGGCTGCCTGGAGGTGCCGCGGATGGACGCCGTCGCCTTCGGCGTGATCGCGGTCGACGACGACTGGCGGGTCACCGGCTTCCTTGAAAAGCCCGCCGACCCGCCGGCCATTCCGGGCAAGCCCGACATCGCCCTGGCCAGCATGGGCATCTACATCTTCAACGCCGCCTTCCTCTACGAACAGCTCCATCGCGACGCCGCCGACGCCCTGACGGCGCATGATTTCGGCCGCGACATCATCCCCTATCTGGTCTCGCGGGCGGCGGTGATGGCGCATCCGCTCCACCGCAGCGCGATCTTCGGCGAAGGGCAGGACGAGGCCTATTGGCGCGACGTCGGCACCATCGACGCCTATTGGGAGGCCAATCTCGACCTGACCAGCGTGACCCCGGCCCTCGATCTCTACGACGACAATTGGCCGATCCACACCTACCAGGCGCAGCTGCCGCCGGCGAAGTTCGTCTTCGACGAGGAGGGCCGGCGCGGGATGGCGTTGAACAGCCTGGTCTCGGGCGGCTGCGTCGTCTCCGGCGCGACCGTGCGGCGCTCGCTGCTGTTCTCCCAGGTCCGGGTCAATTCCTATGCCGAGCTCAACGAGGCGGTCGTGCTGCCGGAATGCGACATCGGCCGCAATGCCCGGCTGACCAAGGTGGTGATCGATCGCGGCTGCGACATTCCCGAGGGGCTGGTGGTCGGCGAGGATGCCGAGGCCGACGCCCGCCGCTTCCACCGCACCGAGAAGGGCGTCACCCTGATCACCCGGCCGATGCTGGAGGCGTTGGCAGACGCCGACTAGGACGGCCTCGATGCGGGTCCTCCACGTCGCCGCCGAACTCTACCCGCTGGTCAAGACCGGCGGGCTCGCCGACGTGCTCGGCGCGCTGCCGGGGGCGCTGGCCGGCCTCGGTGTCGAGACGCGGGTGCTGGTGCCCGGCTATCCGGCGGTGATGCGGGCGCTGGAGGGCGCGGTTCCGGTCGCCCGGGAGGGCGATCTGTTCGGCGGCGGGGCGCGGCTGCTCGCCGGCCGGGCGGCCGGCGTGCCGGTGCCGCTCTACGTGCTCGACTGCCCGAGCCTGTTCGACCGCCCCGGCAACCCTTATCTCGACGCCGACGGGCGCGACTGGCCGGACAACCACCGGCGGTTCGGCTCGCTGTCCTGGTTCGCGGCGCGGCTCGGGCAGGGGGCGGATCCGGCCTGGCGGCCGCATGTGGTGCATGCCCATGACTGGCAGGCCGGGCTGGCGCCGGCCTATCTGGAACTGGCCGGCGGCGAGCGGCCGGGCACCGTGCTGACCGTCCACAACCTCGCCTATCAGGGGCTGTTCCCCCGTGAGACGCTGGTCGAGCTGCGGCTGCCGCCCTGGGCGTTCACCTACGACCGGCTGGAATTCCACGGCAAGCTGGGCTTCCTGAAGGGCGGCCTCGCCTACGCCGACCGGATCTCCACCGTCAGCCGCACCTATGCCCGGGAGATCCAGGGCGCCGAGCAGGGCTGCGGCCTCGACCAATTGCTGCGGCACCGGGCCGGCGACCTGGTCGGCATCGTCAACGGCATCGATACCGGGGTTTGGGACCCCTCCACCGACCCGCATCTGCCGGCGCCCTACGATGCCGCGGCGCCCGGCCCCAAGGCACTGTCGAAAGCCGCGCTGCAAAAGGCTTTCGGCCTGGAAGCGGTACCGGAAGCCCCGGTTTTCGGCGTGGTCAGCCGGTTGAACGTGCACAAGGGGCTTGACCTGGCGTTGGCCGCGCTGCCCGGCTTGTTGCGCAAGGGCGGCCAGTTCGTGCTGCTTGGCAACGGCGATGCCGATCTCGAGCGCGGTTTCGCTGCCGTCGCCGGGCGGCATCCGCGCGAAGTGGGCGTGCGCATCGGTTACGACGAGGCGCTGTCGCATCTGATCCAGGGCGGCAGCGACGTGATCCTGGTGCCGTCGCGCTCCGAGCCCTGCGGCCTCACCCAGCTCTACGCCCTGCGCTACGGCGCCCTGCCGCTGGTCCGCCGCGCCGGCGGCCTGGCCGACACGGTGGTCGACGCAACCGCCGCCGCCCAGCGCCGCGGCACCGCCACCGGCTTCGTCTTCGACGCCGCCAGCCCCAGGGCGCTCGCCGCCGCCATCGGCCGCGCCTGCCGCCTCTACGCCGACCGGGCGGCCTGGGCGAAAGTCCGGAAAACCGCGATGACCCGCGATTTCGGCTGGCCGGCGGCGGCCCGGGAATACCTGGCGCTCTATGAGGGGCTGCTCGGCTGATTGCCGTGTCGCGCCACCCGGCCGATGCGGGACAGGGCCAGCTTCGACAGCACCACCGAGCCGGTGAACAGATAGAGCCCGGCATGGACGAAGACGCCGCTGATCACCGTCAGGTTCAGCGCCGCCACGATCAGGGCGATCACCAGCACGTCGAGCATCGACCATTTCGCCAGCCCCTCCAGCCGGCGCACCGAAGCCGCGTGGCCGTCCTCGGCGGCGAACCAGACCCAGAGCGCGAAAAGCAGCTTCGCCGTCGGGAACAGCACCGAGAAGACCAGCAGCACCGCGAACAGGAATAACTGGTCGTCCCCCCACAACACGCCGAGACCGGAGAGGATCGACACGCTGTTGCTGAGCACCGCCAGCGTGCGCACGGTCAGCGACGGCAGCACGACGCCCGCCGCCAGCAGGACCAGCGCCACCAGCAAGGCCGGCCCGACGATCCAGCGGTCGAAACGGCCGGCCGAACGGTGCAGGGTCGGCGGTCGCGGGACGGTGTCGCGGTCGAGGGTCGCCATGGCGGCGGCATCCTGTCGCGGCCGGCCGGGCCTGTCCATAGAACCGCGACCGGCGCCGACCGGTTTTTTAAAGGAAAAGGTTGAAAAAACCGCCGCCGGCTAGTTGCGGCCGACCCTCCAGGCCACCGCCTGCCGACGGGCCTCGGCGATCGCCGCCGGGTCCATCGTCGCGGCGAGCCGGTCGCGGCGGCGCGCGGCGGCGTTGCCGCCCTCGGCGTCCCGTGGCTGGCCGGCGGCGGCGAGGTCGAGCCACATGAATGCGGCGACCGGGTCGCGCGGCACGCCGCGCCCCTCGGCCAGGTTCAGGCCGGTGTTGTATTGCGCGCTGACATTGCCCTGCTCGGCGGCGCTGCGATACCAGCGCGCGGAGGCGGCCGGGTCGGCCGGGATGCCCGGGACGCCCCGGTAGAGCAGGCCGACCAGCCCCTGGGCGGTGGCGTTGCCGGCCTCGGCCAGCGGCAGCCATTCGGCCAAGGCGGCGCGATAGTCGCCCTGGTCATAGGCGGCCAGCCCCTCCGGCAGGCCGGCCCTGGCGGGCAGGGCGCCGGCCGGCATGCCGAGCAGGATTGCGAGGGCGAACAGCAGGCCCCGGGGCCGGCCGAGCCATGGCTGCGAGGCGCTGATCATGGACATCAGGATAGCGGAACGGCGCTTCACCGGGGCGCAAGTCTGCGTGAGGTGTGACCGCAATCACACCCGATCTCGGTGCCGAACCACCACCTTCATGACAGGCCAGAGCGGCCAGGGGGCCTTCGATCCCGTCCCCGCCCGCCGGACAGCGGCAGGCGACGACGGAGAGGTGAAGGAGGGATCCATGATCCAGCATCGCAACCACACGACCGACCGGCACGGCGGCATGGCCCGACCCTTCGTCGTTGCCCTGCTCGGCGGCGCCTTCCTGCTGGCCCCGGCGGCGTCGCTGCGTCCCGCCGCGGCCCAGACGTTGTGCATGCCGCGCCCGGACGCGGTGGAACTGCTCGACCGCCGCTATTCCGAGGCGAAAATCGGCCATGGCCTGACCAGCGGCGGCAGATTGATCGAGCTGTTCGCGACCGATGGCGGCGACACCTGGACGATGCTGCTGACGTCGCCGGACGGCACCTCCTGCCTGATGGGCGAGGGCCGTGGCTGGTCGACGACGCCCGCCGTCGAGGGCGGGGAGGTCTCCTGATGGCCGGCACGGAAGGGTCGACGACCCGCCGGTCCGGCGGCGCCACGGGCGAGATCGCGGTCCAGCGCCGGCTGGCGGAACGCCTGGTCCGCGCTGTCGGCCATGACGGCGCCATCCGCTATTGCCGCGGCAATGCCTGGGAAGGCGTCCGGCGGACGATCGAGACCCATTGCCGTCCGGCGTCATGATCCCAGGAAGCCGCCGACGATCTCCACCGCCTCGGCGAGACCCAGCCGTTCCACGGCGACGCCCTCGGGGAAGGCGCCGGCCAGCCGCGACGGCATCATCGGGTCGAGCATGACGAAGACGCCGCAGTCGCCGGCCTGTCGGATCAGCCGGCCATAGGCCTGCTTCAGCCGTAGCCGGGTGATCATGTCGTCGTAGCGGCGTTTGCCGAAATACTCGCGCCGGGCGCGGTGCAGGATGCTCGGCCGCGGCCAGGGCACGCGGTCGAAGACGATCAGCCGCAGGCTGCGACCCGGCACGTCGATGCCGTCGCGCACCGCGTCGGTGCCGAGCAGGCAGGCATCCTCCTCGCCGCGAAAGATGTCGACCAGGGTCGCCACGTCCATGCCGTCGATGTGCTGGGCGTAGAGCCCGATGCCGGCGGTCTCCAGCGGCTCGGCGATGCGGCGGTGGACTTCACGCAGCCGGCTGATGGCGGTGAACAGGCCGAGCCCGCCGCCGCCCGCGGCCAGGAACAGGGTGCGATAGGCGGCGGCGATCTGGGCGAAATCGTCCTTGCGCACGTCGCGCACCACCAGCACCCGGGTGGTGGCGGCATAGTCGAAGGGCGAGGGGACGCGGGCGCGGAGCGCCGGCCGCGCCATATGGACGGCGCCGGTCAGCGCCTCCGCCGCCCGCCAGTCCGCCGCCTCGTCGCCGCTGCCGTCGGTCAGGGTCGCCGAGGTGACGACCATGCCATGCGCCTGGGCGCCCAGCGCGGCGGCGAAGGGCTCGGTCGGGTCGACCCAGTGGCGGTAGTGGCCGACGTCGATGTCGCGGCCGCCGGTGTCGATGCCGATCCTTTCGACGCCGAACCAATCGACGAAGGTCTCGGGCGTCTCCCGCCCCAGGGTCGCCAGCATCGAGCGCCAGCCCTCGATCTCGACCCGGCCGCGGCGATCGAGGGCGCGGGCCAGGGCGTCGATCCGGAGCCGGGTCGCCGGGTCGAGCCGGTCGGCCTCGTCGTCGAGCCGGGCGCGCAGCGCGGCGGCGATGCGCCTCAAGGGTACCTGCAGCCGCTTCAGCGCGGCGTCCAGCGCCGCCGCGGCGTCCGACAGCCCGTCCAGCGGCGCCGTCGCGTCGGTCTCCAGGCTGTAGGGGCCGTCGATCCCCGCCGCGCGGGCATAGACCTGGGTCCGGACCAAGGCGAGATAGGTCTCGGTCGGGCCGGACGGTTCGCCGGCGGCGAGGCGCCCGGACCAGCCCTCGCCGGGCAGCGCCCGGGCGGCTCGGTCGACCTCGTCGAGCGCCGCCAGCGCCTTCTCGTCGCCGCCGAGCAGGTCCTCGGCCCGGCGCTTCAGCCCGCGCGCCCGGCTGCGCCGGCCGCCCTCGACGCCGATCAGCCAGCGGCGCAGCTCGGCCGCCTCCTGCCCGGTCAGATGGCCGGCGAAGGCGCTGTCGGCGGCGTCGAACAGATGGTGCCCCTCGTCGAAGACATAGCGGGTCGGCAGCCAGGTATCGTCGAGGCCGCCGAGCGCCGCCTGGATCATCACCAGGGCATGGTTGGCGACCACGATGTCGGCCCTGCGGGCGCGGCGCACGCTGCGCTCGATGAAGCAGCGGCCATAATGCGGGCAGGCGGAATAGACGCATTCGCCGCGCCGGTCGGCGAGGCCCAGGCTGCGGCCGCGGCCGACCAGTTCGGCCAGCCAGCCGGGGAAATCGCCGCCGGTCATGTCGCCGTCGCGGGTCGCCGCCGTCCAGCGCGCCATCAGGCCGAGCGCGATGCCGTGCCGCGGCTGCATCGGCAGGGCGCGGGTCGCCTCCTCCAGGTTCAGCAGGCAGAGATAGTTCTCCCGCCCCTTGCGCAGCACCACCTTGGCCGCCTTGCGCTCGCGGCGCGGGTGCAGGCGGTCGAGCTCGCGGTCGATCTGGTGCTGCAGGTTGCGGGTATAGGTGGAGATCCACACCGGAACGCCGTTGCGCTCCGCCCACAGGCTGGCCGGCGCCAGATAGCCCAGGGTCTTGCCGACCCCGGTGCCGGCCTCGGCGAGCACCAGATTGGGCGCGTCGGGCTGCTCGCGCGGGGTGAAGGCGGCGCTGACCGCGCTGGCGTAGTCGGCCTGTTGCGGCCGTTCCTCGGCATCGTCGTCCAACAGTTCGGCCAGGCGGGCCCGCGCATCGGCCGGTTCCACCGGCACCTGGCCCGGCGGCGGCGGCGGCGGTTCGCCCTCCCATTCCGGCAGCCGGTGCCAGATCTGCAGCGCGCGGTGGGCGGTTTCGTCCTGGCCGCCGTACGGGCGGCCCAGCGCCGCCAGGACCGGCGGCCCCCACAGCCAGCCGGCGCGCGCCATGGTCCAGGCGATGTTAGCGGGGTCCGACGTCTCCTGCCGCCCGCTTGCCGCGAGGTCCGAGAGCAGGCGCACGGCCGCCTGGCGCAGACCGAGCGCCGCCGCCTCCGGCGATTCCGGCGGCGCCAGCGACAGCGCCTCGGCCAAGCCGCGCGGCGTCGGCAGGCAGAACCGGGCCGGGTGGACGAAGGCGAATAGCTCCAGCAAATCGTAGGCGCGGAAGCTGTCGGCACCGGCCTTGCGGGCGATCGACCTCGCATGGCAGAGCAGCAGCGCCGGCCCGTCGAGGCGGCGGGCGATGGCGGGGCCGGCCAGCGTCTCGACCTCGCCATGTGCGGTGACGAGCGTGGCGCCGGCGGCGCCGAGCACCAGGGCGTCGGCGTCCGGCAGGCGCAACTGGGGGGCGGCCGACTCCATGATCGCAGTATACGTGCCGGTCCGGTTTCCGACACCGACGCGATGCCGTCGAAGAGCGGAGCGGGCCAGGCCGGGGCCAGGCTCCCGGTTGCCTTTCAAAACCGCGGGGGCGGTCCTATAGTGCGCGGCTTTCCTAGCCGAAAAACGATCCGCCATGACCGACCGCGCCGCCCCGCCGACCGACGCCACCGATCTGCCGAGCGACAACCCGCTCCGGGCGCCGCGTCTGGAGAAGCTGGACGCGTTGCGCGCCGCCGGCATCGACCCCTATCCCTACCGGTTCGACAAGGACCAGGACGCCGCCGCGCTGCAGGAACACTATGCGGAGCTGGCGCCGGACACCCAGACCGACGACATGGTGCGCATTGCCGGGCGCGTCCGGGCGATGCGCAACAACGGCATGTTCATCGATCTGCACGACGCGACCGGCAAGATCCAAATCTTCTGCCACAAGGATTTCCTGGCGGAAGATGGGCTCGCGCTGCTCAAGCTGCTCGATATCGGCGACCTGCTGGGGGTCGAGGGCCGGGTCCGGCGGACCAAGCGCGGCGAGTTGTCGGTCGCGGTCAACGGGCTGACCGTGCTGGCCAAGGCGCTGTTGCCGCTGCCGGAGAAGTATCACGGCCTGACCGATGTCGAGGCGCGCTATCGCCAGCGTTATCTCGACCTGATCATGAACGAGTCGAGTCGCGACACCTTGCGCGCCCGCAGCCGGATCATCGCCGAAACCCGGACCTTCATGACCGGGCGCGGCTTCCTCGAAGTCGAGACGCCGATGCTGCACCCGATCCTCGGCGGCGCCGCGGCGAAGCCATTCGTCACCCATCACAACGCACTCGAAACCGATCTGTTCCTGCGTATCGCGCCGGAACTCTACCTGAAGCGGCTGATCGTCGGCGGCTTGTCGGAGCGGGTCTTCGAGATCAACCGGTCGTTCCGCAACGAGGGTCTGTCGCCCCGGCACAACCCCGAATTCACCATGATGGAGCTGTACCAGGCCTATGCCGACTATCACGACATGATGGCGCTGGCCGAGGATCTGATGGCCCGGCTGGCGGAGGTGGCGACCGGCTCGACCAAGGTCGCCTATGACGGCAACGAGATCGACTTCGCCGGCCCCTATCCGCGTCGGCGCATGTCCGATCTGGTGCAAGAGACGACCGGGATCGACTTCATGGGCCTGGACGCCGAGGGCGCCCGCAGGGCCGCGGAGAGCCAGGGTTGCGAGGTGGCCGGCGCGGAGAAATGGGGCGAATCGCTGGAGAAGGTCTATGGCCATCGAGTCGAGCACACGCTGATCCAGCCGGTGCACGTCACCGATTTCCCGCGCGACATCTCGCCGCTGGCCAAGGTCCACCGCCAGGACGAAAGGCTGACCGAGCGGTTCGAGACCCTGGTCAATGGCTGGGAGGTGGCGAACGCCTTCTCCGAACTGACCGACCCGCTGGACCAGCACGAGCGCTTCAAGGCGCAGGTGGCGGCGCGCGAGGCCGGCGACGAGGAGGCGCAGATGATGGATCTCGACTACGTCACCGCGCTGGAGCACGGCCTGCCGCCGACCGGCGGCATGGGCGTCGGCCTCGACCGCCT
>JABDIP010000565.1 GCA_013003675.1 Inquilinus sp. | reverse complement strand
GAGGTGCTGGGGCAGATCACCCCGCGCACCCGGCTGCTGATCGTCAACAGCCCGGCCAATCCGACCGGCGGCGTCGTGCCGCGCGAACAATTCGACCGGCTCGCCGCTGGCCTCGCCGATCACCCGCATGTCGCGGTCATGAGCGACGAGATCTACAGCCGCATGCTGTATGATGGCCGCGAGCATGTCTGCATGCTCGGCTATCCCGAACTGCGCGACCGGCTGATCCTGCTCGATGGCTGGTCGAAGACCTATGCCATGACCGGCTGGCGGCTCGGCTATTCGGTGTGGCCCAAGCAGCTGATCGAAGGTGCGACGCGGCTGGCGGTGAACAGCCACTCCTGCGTCAACGCCGCAGCCCAGTTCGCCGGCATCGCCGCGCTCGACGGGCCGCAGGATGCGGTCGACACCATGAACGCCGCCTTTGCCGAGCGGCGTTCGGTCATCGTCTCGGCGCTCAACCAGCTCCCCGGCTTCCGCTGCATCGAGCCGGGCGGCGCCTTCTACGCCTTTCCCAATGTCGCCGACACCGGGCTCGACGCCAAATCGTTGCAGCAGCGCCTGTTGGACGAGGCGGGTGTCGCGCTCATCGCCGGCACCAGCTTCGGCGCCATGGGCGAGGGCTATCTGCGCTTCTCCTACGCCAGCTCGATCGACAGCATCCGCGAGGCCGCCAACCGCATCGGCGTCTGGCTGACGGAGAACATCCGCTAGCGCATCTGCACGTGCAGATGGTCGTTGTGGCGCGCCAAACGGCAACCTTGCCCGATTTCCATTGGGCGCTTCCGCATCATTGGAAATTCGGGACTTCGCTGTTCCCCAGGCATTCCCGGCCGGCGGCGGGAGCCGATGTCGCCGTGCCGGCAAAAGCGCCCAACAAACGGTCAGATTTCCGCATAATTATTGTGCATGCTGGCTAAAGAATGGGCAAAGATGGTGGTCGCCGGGTCGGCGAACCGCCGAAAAGACGCCAATACCCGGCGCCCGCCCGGTTGGCACGGGCCGTGCTTTGTGGTCTGGAACGATGCCGCGCGCGCGGCGATCGCCGAGCCCCTATCTGCCTGCACCGGACTCACTCGAGGGACATCAGCAGACGCAAATGAAAAAAATCGAAGCGATCATCAAACCGTTCAAGCTCGACGAGGTGAAGGAGGCCCTGCATGAGATCGGCATCAAGGGCATCACCGTCACCGAGGCCAAGGGTTTCGGCCGCCAGAAGGGCCATACGGAACTCTACCGCGGCGCCGAATACGTTGTCGATTTCCTGCCCAAGGTGAAGGTCGAGGTGGTGATGGACGACGCGCTGGTCGAGGGCGCCATCGAGGCGATCCAGACCGCCGCGGAGACCGGCCGCATCGGCGACGGCAAGATCTTCGTCACGCCGATCGAGGAAGTCGTGCGCATTCGCACCGGGGAAAGGGGTGGCGACGCGATCTAGCCCCCTGCCCCGTCGCGGCTTCCCGGTCGCCGGCCCAGCCGTCCGTCGGCGGCCGCGGCCCGAGGGCACGACGACGACCAGACAGCAAAGACCATCAACGAACAACAGAGAGTAGAGGCATGTCCGACGACATCTCCAAGGTCTTCGACCTGATCAAGGAAAACGACGTCAACTACGTCGATCTGCGGTTCACCGACCCGCGCGGCAAGTGGCAGCACACTTCCCAGCACATCGATACCATCGACGAAGACACCTTCACCGAGGGCTTCATGTTCGATGGTTCCTCGATCGCCGGCTGGAAGGCGATCAACGAATCCGACATGACGCTGATCCCCGACCCGACCTCGGCCGTGATGGACCCGTTCTCAGCCCAGCCCTCGCTGGTCCTGGTCTGCGACGTTCACGAGCCGTCGACCGGTCAGCCCTACAACCGCGACCCGCGCTCGGTGGCCAAGGCGGCGGAGCGCTACCTCGCCTCCACCGGCATCGGCGACCAGGCGTTTTTCGGGCCGGAGGCGGAGTTCTTCGTGTTCGACGACGTCCGCTTCGCCTCGGACATGCATCGCGGCTTCTACTATCTCGACGGCGAGGAGCTGCCGGGCAATGCCGGGCGCGAATACGACGACGGCAATATGGGGCACCGGCCGACCATCAAGGGCGGATATTTCCCGATCCCGCCGGTCGACAGCGGTGCCGACCTGCGTGCCGAGATGCTCAGCACCATGGGGGAGATGGGCGTGCCGGTCGAGAAGCACCATCATGAGGTGGCGCCGGCCCAGCACGAACTGGGCATGAAGTTCGAGACCCTGACCCGCTGCGCCGACAACATGCAGATCTACAAATACTGCGTGCACATGGTGGCGCACGCCTACGGCAAGTCGGCGACCTTCATGCCCAAGCCGGTCAAGGGCGACAACGGCTCCGGCATGCATGTGCACCAGTCGATCTTCAAGGACGACGCGCCGGCCTTCGCCGGTTCGGGTTATGCGGACCTGTCGGAGAACGCCCTGTACTACATCGGCGGCATCATCAAGCACGCCCGGGCGCTCAACGCCTTCACCAACGCCTCGACGAACAGCTACAAGCGGCTGATCCCCGGCTTCGAGGCGCCGGTGCTGCTCGCCTATTCGGCGCGCAACCGCTCGGCCTCCTGCCGTATCCCCTACGCCACCAGCCCGAAGGCGAAGCGCGTCGAGGTGCGGTTCCCGGACCCGACGGCCAATCCCTACCTCGCCTTCGCGGCGATGCTGATGGCCGGACTCGATGGGATCCAGAACAAGATCCACCCGGGCGATCCGATGGACAAGAACCTCTACGATCTGCCGCCGGAGGAGCTGGCCGAAGTGCCGACCGTCTGCGGCTCCCTGCGTCAGGCGCTGAGCGCTCTGGAAGAGGATCACGACTTCCTGCTCAAGGGCGACGTGTTCAGCAACGACCTGATCGAGGGCTATACCGAGCTGAAGTGGGAAGAGGTGTATAATTTCGAGCACACCCCGCACCCCTGCGAGTTCTCGATGTATTACAGCGTCTGACGGCGTTTTCCGGACCTGTCGAGCGAACCACCCCCGCCCTTCCGGGCGGGGTTTTTCGTTGCCGCCGGGACGGTTCAGAAGGCCAGCCGCGCCAGCACGCCGGCCAGCGCGCACAGGCCGAGGGTCGACACGATTCCGAACCGCCCGCCGAACAGCATCAACGCCGCCAGCCCGACGATCGCCAGGGCCGGCAGATCGAGGCTGTCCGGCACCGGCAGGCCGACGGTCACCGGCCCGATGGCGACCGGTTCGAACTCGGCGAACAGGACACGCAGCCCGAACCACAATGAAAGGTTCAGGATCACGCCGACCACCGCCGCCGTAATGCCGGCCAGCGCGGCGGTCAGCCGGGGCCGCCCGGCCAGCGCCTCGATGAACGGAGCACCGGCCAGTACCCACATGAAGCAGGGCACGAAGGTGACCCACAGCGTAACCGCCGCGCCGGCCAGGCCGAGCCAGAGCGAACCGCCCGGCACCGAGCCGAATCCCGCCTGATAGCCGACGAACTGGGTGACCAGGATCAGCGGCCCGGGCGTCGTCTCGGCCAACCCCCGCCCGTCGAGCATGGCGCCGGCATCGAGCCAGCCATGATGCTCGACCGCCGCCTGCGCCATATAGGCGAGTACCGCATAGGCACCGCCGAAGGTGACCACGGCCAGCTTGGAGAAGAACCAGCCGATCTGCACCAACACATGGTCGTCACCCAAGCCGCCAGCCAGCGCCAACAGCGGCACGAACCACAGGGCTGACCACAGCGCTACCGTGCCGAGCGTCCGCCGCACGCCGACCCGGCCCGCGGCACCGATCGCCGCCGGTCCGGCCGCCCTGCTCCGCATCGCGCCAAAGGCCGCGGCGGTGAGAATGATCAGCGGGAACGGCACGCCGGCCAGGAAGATGGCGACGAAGGCGGCGCCGGCGATGGCCCAGTCCGAGCCGTGCTTGAGCGCCCTGCGGGCAATGCGGATCAGCGCCTCGACGACGATCGCCAAGACGGCCGCCTTGACCCCGAGGAACAGGGCCTGGACCAACTGCATTTGGCCGAACGCCGCGTAGCTGACCGCCAGCACTGTCATCAGCGCGGCGCCGGGCAGCACGAAACAAAGCCCCGCCGCCAGGCCGCCGCGCCAGCCATGCAGCCGCCAGCCGGCATAGGTGGCGAGTTGCATCGCCTCCGGCCCGGGCAACAGCATGCAGAAATTCAGCGCCCGCAGGAATTGCGCCTCGTCCAGCCAGCCGCGCTCGTCGACCAGCATGCGATGCATCAGGGCGATCTGGCCCGCCGGTCCGCCAAACGACAGGACGCCGAGCCGGATCCAGACGCCGAACGCATCGGCAAGGCCCGCCGTCGACCGATCCGGGGCCGGCCGGGTCACCCCGCCGCTCATGCGGTCCTCCGGGCCGGCGACGAGCCAGGGCCCTCCCCGGAACTTCGGCACCACGCATAGAGCGCGTCAAAGAGGGCGAGGCCACACTCCAGCGCCTCCTCGTCGTCGGCGGCAATGGCCGAGATGCCGCGGGATACGGCGAGCAACCCTGCCGCCTGTGGCGCCAGGTCGAGCCGCCCGGTATCCGCGCCGCGCACCATGCCGGCCAGCTTTCGCAGGGCCGCATCGTCGATCCCGAACCGGTCGAGGAAGGTATCGAAGCTGCAGCCATCGCCACGGTGGCTGAACTCGACACCGTCGATATCGAACGGAATGCCGCCGATTTCCTCGGCTGACGCCGCGACCCGGTCGGCCTCGACGAACAGGAATTCGGCGGTTCGGTCGACGAAACGGCGGATGAACCAGGCGCAGGCGATCCGGTCGATTCTGGGCGCCGCCCGAGTCACCCAGCGGCTGGGTTCGGTCTCCTCACGGCCCGGCCAGCCGGCCTTGGCAACCACTGGCGCGCCGGCGTCGCGCCAGGCCTCGATGCCGCCGGACAGGACACTCGCCGAATAGCCCCTCGCCCGAAGCAACGCCGCCGAGGCCAGCAACCGGTTCAAATCGTTCACAGAAATAGAAAATCCGCCCATGCCAATACCCCTCCGCAAGATCGGCGGGGCGGCGCTTGGGCGGATGTCTGACGGGGCGACCGCGAAAGCCCCGTGACCGACCAATACGACGCGGCACCGCCCATGCGCAAGGCCCGAACCAGCCGGCGGTCAGCGTCCCAGGACGATGGTGAGTTCGGCGCCGCCGAACCCGTGTACGCTGTCATGGGCGCGCAGCGTGACGCGGTCGACGCCCTCGGGGATGGCGATCCCGGAGAGGCTGCGGGTGAATGGCTGCTCGTTTTCATGCGGATGCAACAGCACCCGGCTGCCCAGCACGCGGCCATCCGGCGCCACCACATCCCAGCGGTCGGCATAGTGATCCCAGCCGGTGTCGCCATGGCGCACGGTGACGTCGAAGCTGTACGTGCCCGAGCCGGTCCGCACCGCCCTGGCCTCGACCACATCGGCCTCGCCCGCCGCCGCCGTGCCGCAGATAAACGCCCCCATGGCCACCAGCCAGACCCACCGCATGCCGCCCTCCCACATTGTTTTCGGCGAGCCATCCTAGTCGGCCGGGCCGGACAACGGAAACATGTCGCCCTAGGAGCCTGTCCAAAGCCGCCAACGAAAAGCGATTGCCACGATGTTCCATTTATGTTCCTATCCGGTTCACAGGAACATAGAGAGAACGACAATGGCGCCCTGGATGCTGGTCCGAGATTTTTTCGCCCTGTTGCTGTTCTTCGCCAGCCTCTATGGCTTTGCGGTGCTGGGCCACGCGTACGGGCTGTGACCCACCCAGCGCCGGTCAGGTCTTGATGGGCGCGCCGGGTTCCGGCACCGGGCGCGGTCTGCCGCCGCGGTCGATCGCCACATAGGTGAGCAGCCCTTCGGTGACCAGCGCGGTCTCGCGGCTCTCTCGGCGTTTGACGAAGGTATCGACGCGGACCTGGATCGAGGTACGGCCGACGCGGACCACCTCCGCATAACTGGTCACCAGATCGCCGATGAAGACCGGCTGCACGAAGCTCATCGCATCGATGGCGACGGTGGCGATGCGGCCCTGGGCGCGCTCATAGGCGACGACGCTGCCGGCCAAATCCATCTGGCTCAACAGCCAGCCGCCGAAGATGTCGCCATTCGGGTTGGCGTCGGCCGGCATGGCGATGGTGCGCAACGCCGGTTCGGCATCGGGCGGCACGGTGGGCAAGCGGGTGCGGCGCTGCACCGACGGGAACTTGGCCATGGATTTCTGTCGTCTCTACACTAAATCTTGTGTGATCACGTGGCGAGCATACAGCATGTCCTTGCTTCCGGACCTAGCCGAATCTAATACTCGCCGCCATGTCTGATCTGTTCGACCGCCCCGAACCTACCCGCGAGCGCTATACCGCACACGACATCGAGGTCCTCGAGGGGCTGGAGCCGGTCCGTCGGCGCCCCGGCATGTATATCGGCGGAACCGACGACCGGGCCCTGCATCATCTGGTCGCCGAACTGCTCGACAACGCGATGGACGAGGCGGTCGCCGGCCATGCCTCGCGGATCGAGCTCACCCTCGCCGAGGATGGCGGCGTCACCGTCACCGACAATGGCCGCGGTATCCCGGTCGAGGAGCATCCGAAGTTTCCCGGCAAATCGGCGCTCGAGGTGATTCTCACCACGCTGCATTCCGGCGGCAAGTTCAACGGCAAGGTCTACGACACATCCGGCGGCCTGCACGGCGTCGGCCTGTCGGTGGTCAACGCGCTTTCGGACCGGCTGACCGTGGAGGTCGCGCGCGACCGTCGCCTCTGGGTCCAGCACTACAGCCGGGGCGCGCCGCAGGAGCCGTTGGCGGACAAGGGCGCGGTGCAGAACCGGCGCGGCACGACCATCACCTTCCACCCCGATCCGCAGATCTTCACCGGCGGCATCGCCCTCGACCCCGCCCGGCTGTATCGGCTGGCCCGGTCCAAGGCCTATCTGTTCCGCGGCGTCGAGATCCGCTGGAGCTGCCCGCCGGCGCTGGTCAAGGCCGACGGCGGCGTGCCGGAAACCGCAATCCTGCATTTCCCGGGCGGCCTGCTCGACTATCTCAACGCCGCGCTCGGCGACCGGCCGACCTTGACGCCGACGCCCTTCGCCGGCTCCGCCGAATTCGCCGACGCCGCCGGCCGCGTCGAATGGGCGATCGCCTGGCCGGAGGACGAGGACGGCTTCTCCAATTCCTACTGCAACACCGTGCCGACGGCGCAGGGCGGCACCCATGAGGCGGGCTTGCGATCGGGCATGCTGCGCAGCCTGAAGGGTTTTGCCGAGCTGACCGGCGCGCGCAAGGCGGCGGCGGTCGCGGCGGAGGATGTGCTCGGTGCCGCCGCGGTGATGATCTCGGTCTTCATCCGCGAGCCGCAGTTCCAGGGCCAGACCAAGGAGCGACTGGCCTCGCCCGCCGCGACCAGGCTGGTCGACGGGGCGATCAAGGATCATTTCGACCATTGGCTGTCGGGCGACCCGGCGTCGGCGAACCTGCTGCTCGACCGCATCGTCGAGCGGGCCGAGGACCGTGCCCGCCGCCGGCAGGCCAAGGATCTCGCCCGCAAGACGGCGACCCGCCGGGTGCGCCTGCCCGGCAAGCTGACCGACTGTTCGCGCACCCGGGCCGAGGGCACCGAGGTCTTCCTGGTCGAGGGCGACAGCGCCGGCGGCTCGGCCAAATCGGCGCGCGATCGAGAGACCCAGGCGGTCTTGCCGTTGCGCGGCAAGATCCTGAACGTCGCCAGCGCCTCCGCCGACAAGCTGGCCGGCAACCAGGAAGTCGCCAATCTGGTCCAGGCGCTCGGCTGTGGCACGCGCGGCGACTACGAGGAGGAGCGGCTGCGCTACGACCGGGTCATCATCATGACCGACGCCGATGTCGACGGCGCGCACATCGCCGCGCTGCTGATGACCTTCTTCTTCCGCGAGATGCGCGGCCTGGTCGCCGACGGTCACCTCTATCTGGCCCAGCCGCCGCTGTACCGGCTTCAGCATGGCGCGACCGTTGCCTATGCCCGCGACGACGCCCACAAGAACGCGCTGCTGAAGACCGACTTCGCCGGCAAGACGACGGTCGAGATCGGCCGCTTCAAGGGGCTGGGCGAGATGTCGGCGGCGCAGCTCAAGGAGACCACGATGAATCCGGCGACGCGGACGCTTCTCCGCGTGACGCTGCCGGATACCGACGACCCGGAGGGCGCCCGTCGCACGGCTGAACTGGTCGAGCAGCTCATGGGCCGCAAGCCCGAACTGCGCCTTGCCTTCATCCAGGAGAACGCGCCGAAGGTCGGCGAGCTCGACGTCTAGGCGCTATTCGCTCACGCGGAATCGGCTCCAGCCCGAGCGGCTCCGTCCGGCGCGTTTTCCGCCCTCAAAGGGTCAGATACATCAACAGCGCCATCGTCAACGGCAAGGCCATCTCGTTGGCATGTTGCGCGACGGTGGCGATTTCACTTTCGGAGACGGCGTCGCCGACGGCCGCCGACTCCAGGATCGGTTGCGTCTCAAGCCACATCCGCTCGACCCGTTTCAGCTCGTCTTTGATTCCTTGGGTCGGGGCCGGCATCAAGCGGAGGTCGGGATCGCCGTAGATAAGTCCACCCAGCATCCGGCCGAAGTCTTGCGTCGATCGGGCCAGATGCTGCCGCTCCGATGCTGCGTCCTCGTGATAGGCGGCCGTCAGCAAGGCCCGAAGCAAGAGCTGGGTTTGAGCCCGCAACTGCTCCACGCCGTCAATCGTGGTCGACAGAATTGTATGGTTGTAGCCGCCATTGACGAAATGCTCATAGGCGTCGACCATCTCGGCCAGGGCTTCGGTCGTCTCGGCGTGGCTTTCGGTAAGAGCCCGTATCTGCCTCGCCGAGATCGTTTCGGATGCGGCGATCTCCCTGAAGATCGAGTCATAGCGCTGCCACCGGGCATCGACGCGATTGAGCGCACCGATTATTTCCGGCCTCGTCGTCGGGCTTATGCCGAGTAGCGGATCGCCATCGCGAAGTTCGGACTGCGTGCGGTCGAAGCGATCCCGTGACCAGTGGATGGCGCTCAGCCTGGGCGATACATCGATTTCGAGAGCCGCCAGCAGGGCGCTGTTGGTCATCCTTTCAATCAGCAACCACTGACGGGCGGCCAGGGTGAAGGAGCGGCTGGCATCCGATCGTGCCTCCGCCGGAACCGCGGCCAGGATCAGCGCGACTGCGGTGAAGATGCCCGCAAGACCGGAGGTGCGTCTGACAGCGTTCATACTCATCGATGTGGTCCTTGCATTCCGCTGTACCGTTGGCTGAGGTGCCATCGATGCCGAAGGTCTAAAAAGGCGTTCCGAGGCCAGGCCTAGATGATCGCCTCCACGTCGATTCCCACCGTGATGGCGCCGATGACTTCCCCCGTCTCCGGATCGATGATCGACATGTTCAACTGCGACTGAAAGGTCTGAGTCGACTCGTCCAGTTCGATCTCGTCGATCATGATGGCGTGCGGCCCGACCAGGTAGGTCTCTTTCCACTTCGCCTCGTCACCCTGCCAGAAATCCGACGTGACATTGCTCTGGCCAACATTCAGCCCGCGGTTGTCCATGATGAAGACTTCGGTGACAATTCCGTGCTGGTTGTTCTTCAGATCCTTCAGGTGCTGCGACAACCGGTTTTCCAGCGTGCGGTTGATCAGCGGGCGATTTGCCGCCGATGTCTCATTGCGCCATCGCCGGTCCATCGCATCGATGTCGCTCTGGCTAAGCCTGGCGTGCCGGGCGTTCTGATCCCGGATGGCGTCGATGACGAGCGGATTGCTGACCCATGCCCTGATCGTGCTGTCGGCGAATTGCCTGATCGGCGCCTCGTGGGGGCCGGCGGCCCAGGCTGCGGTGGCCAGGGTCAGACCGGCGATCGCCGCCGCGCCGCCCGCAAATGCACGCTGAACCCACATCGCTTGTTCTCCGAGTTGTCTGGCGATGGATCGGTTGGTGATGAACGGAAAGGGCATGGAAACTTTTCGGTCATTCGACTTTGCATTTGTTTTGCAGCGCATTTGCTAAAATATGCTAAATTCTGGATCGGTGGGCGCTTTGACTTCGCTCCATTGCCCCGGCCAAGGGGCATGGCGGCCGGACTGTATTCCTGGGCTGCCCTGATCCGCCTGCCGCTTGCCTTCGCTCGCTTCGCTCCTATAATATTAGTTTTTCCTCATCCAGTGAGGCGCGGCCATGACGTTGTCCAGATTGGGAACAATCGCCCTTCTCGCTCTGGTCTGCGGCACTCTCGTCGCCTGTGACTACACCTATCGGCGCAGCTTCCTGCGGCCGAGCTATCGGCCCACTGTCTTCAACTATGCCGCTGGCGGCCGCGACCTGAAGGTCGAGACGATCGGCAACCCGTTTTCCGGCGTCCAGTTGGACGACGCCCGGGTCGCCGAGTTGACGACGTCGGCGATGCAGGGCCACAATCTCGGGCAGCCGACCAACCTCACGCCGACCCCGACCGACAGCGCACGGCCGCAATACAAGGTGGTCGTTGCCTACAACCCGATCGAGCCGGCCGGTTATCTCGCCCTGTGCCGGGGCGATGTCCGCGCCGCCCCGGCCGGCGAGCCGCTGCGGGTCAAGGCCGTGTTCTGCGAAAGCGTCGACAGCGGCCCCCGCGTGCTGACCGGCGTCCGCGGCCAGTTGAGCGAAGAGCAGATGGCGGCGCCGGACTCGCCGGCCTACCGGTCGCTGATGGCCGGCGTCGCGCGCGAGTTGTTCCCGCTGTGGGACTCGGACATGGACGACGACCGCTGTCGCGGCGCGTTCTTCCTCTGCCATTGACCTTGGGTCGCCGGCGCCGGCCTATCTGATCAGCGCGCTCAGCTCGCGGAACAGCGGGGTTCCCGCTCGGCGCAACCATTCGAACAGGACCATCTCCGTGGTCACCAGTTCCACGCCGTGCCGGCCGGCGCGGGCATGCGCCGCCGCGGCGCTGGCCGGCACCCGCGACGCGGTGGCGTCGCCCACCAACCAGGTGATCAGCCCGCGCTCGGCCAGGTCGAGCGTCGTCTGCAGCACGCAGACATGCGCCTCGATCCCGCAAATGATCGGGTCGGAGCGACCGAGAGCCGCCAGCCTCTCGTTGAAGGCGTCGTTGCGGGCGGCCGAGAATTCGATCTTCTCGACCACCGCCTCGGCCGGCGCCAGCGCCGCCAGATCGGCAACCGTACGTCCCAGTCCCTTCGGGTACTGTTCGGTGACGATCATCGGGACATCCAGCCTGGCGGCCGCCCGCATAAGGGTCGTCAGATTGCGCTTCAGCGGCGCCAACCCGTCCATCGCCGGCGTCAGCCGTTCCTGGACGTCGATCACCACCAGAACCGACCGATTGGCCTCGATCAGCATCGCCCTGCCCTTTCCCACTTCCGGCATGAACCGTTCTGGAGTTCAAAAAAAGCCGGCCTGTCAACCAAATATTGACATCCGGGTTTGACTTTCTATGCTCCGTTCCCAATTTGCAGGCTCATCACGAGCGGCAACCCATATACTGGCGTAAAGATACACCACCGAATGAGTTTTTCTGAACTTGGGCTTAAGCCCGAAATCCTGCGTGCCGTCGAGGACGCAGGCTACACTACCCCGACACCCATCCAGGAACAGGCGATCCCCTATGTCTTGCAGGGGCGAGACGTGCTCGGGATCGCGCAGACCGGCACCGGCAAGACCGCCGGTTTCACGCTGCCGCTGATCGAGGTGCTGTCGACCGGCCGCGCCAAGGCGCGCATGCCGCGCTCGCTGATCCTCGAGCCGACCCGCGAGTTGGCGGCGCAGGTCGCGCAGAATTTCGAGACCTATGGCAAATACGAGAAGCTGACCTATGCACTGCTGATCGGCGGCGAGCGGTTCGAGGAGCAGATCAGGAAGCTCGACCGCGGCGTCGACGTGCTGATCGCCACGCCCGGCCGCATGCTCGACCTGTTCGAGCGCGGCAAGGTTTTGCTGGCCGACGTCAAGATCCTGGTGATCGACGAGGCCGACCGCATGCTCGACATGGGCTTCATCCCCGATATCGAGCGCATCGTCGGCAAGCTGCCGGTGATCCGCCAGACCCTTTTCTTCTCCGCCACCATGCCGCCGGAGATCAAGCGGCTGACCCAGGCGTTCCTGAGCAATCCGAAACAGATCGCCGTGGCGCCTCCGGCGACGGCGGCGGAAAGCGTCGAGCAGTTCCTGGTCAAGGTCGGTCGCGCCGACAAGCGCATGGCCCTGCGCCACCTGCTGAATTCCGAGGACGTGAAGAACGCCCTGGTCTTCTGCAATCGCAAGCGCGACGTCGGGATCGTATTCCGTTCGCTGCAACGCCACGGCTTCGATGTCGGCCAGCTGCATGGCGACATGGTGCAGTCGGTCCGCACCGAAACCCTGAAGAATTTCAAGGCCGGTGAGGTGAGGATCCTGGTGTGCAGCGACGTCGCCGCACGCGGGCTCGACATCAGCGGCCTGAGCCACGTCTTCAACTTCGACGTCCCGGTCCACGCCGAGGACTACATCCATCGGATCGGCCGCACCGGCCGAGCCGGGGCCTCGGGCCGTGCCTTCAGCATCGCCACCGCCGATGACGGCAAGTTTATCGCCGCCATCGCCAAGCTTGTCGGCATGCAGATCCCGGTCATGGAACTGGAAAGCTTCGCCGCGACCGCCGAAGAAGAGACGGCGGAGGCGTCGGAGAGCCGCGATCGGCGGCGGGGCCGCCGCGGCGAACGGTCTGGCGGACGGCGTGGTCGGGCTGCGCCGGCCGCGGAGGAATCCCGGGCGCCGGTCGAGGCGGCGGTGGAAGTCGCTCGTGTCGAGGTGGCTCCGGAGGCCGCTCGTGTCGAGTCCCCTGCGGCGCAGCGGAATGAGCCGTCGGAATCCGGCCAACGCCGCCGCTCCAATGACAAGTCTCGCGGCGAAAAACCTCGCGGCGAAAAACCTCGTGGCGAGAAACCCCGTGGCGAGAAGCCGCGCGGCGACAAGCCCCGCGGCAACGCACGCCCTGGCGGCCGCGAAGAGGCGGTTATCGGGCTCGGCGACCACACACCGGCGTTTCTGCTCCGCCCGGTGAAGCGAGCCGCCACCGGCGGCTGATCTCCGGCCGCCGGCGGACCATCGCCCGCGGCCCCCTTCCTTCTTGCTCCCGTAGACTTGGGCGCGGACCGTGGTTTGCGGGCGCCCGGCCGGCTATGGTGCCGCCGGATTGGCGCCGATGCCTGGCGCCGGGAGGAAGGTGCCTGCCGCATGGCGAGTTACGAATATCCGCGATACTCGTACCGCGCGCCGCCCGAATTGAAGGGCGAAACGGGCCGGCGGCGGCCGGTGATCGTGGTCGGGGCCGGACCGGTCGGCCTCGCCGCGGCCCTCGATCTTGCGACCCACGGCGTGCCGGTCCTGGTCCTCGACGACGACGACACCGTCAGCGTCGGCAGCCGGGCGATCTGTTGGGCCAAAAGAAGCCTCGAGATTCTCGACCGTGTCGGCATCGCGGCGCCGATGCTGGAGAAAGGGGTGACCTGGCAGATCGGCAAGGTCTTCCTGCACGACCAGCAGGTCTATGCCTTCGACCTGCTGCCCGAGGGCGGCCACAAGCAGCCGGCCTTCATCAACCTCCAGCAATACTATGTCGAGCAGTTCATGGTCGAGGCGGCGCTGGCCTCGCCCCTGGTGGAACTCAGGTTCCGCAATAAGGTGGTCGGCCTGGCGCCGGGCGCCAACTCGGTCGGCGTCGATGTCGAGACGCCCGACGGCCCCTACCGGATCGAGGCGGAGTACGTGCTGGCCGCCGACGGCGCCCGCAGCCCGGCCCGCAAGATGCTCGGGCTGTCCTTCGAGGGGAAGGTTTTCGAGGACCGGTTCCTGATCGCCGATGTCCGCATGACGGCGGATTTCCCGACCGAACGCTGGTTCTGGTTCGACCCGCCCTTTCATTCCGGCGGCTCGGCGCTGCTGCACCGTCAGGCCGACGACATCTGGCGCATCGACCTGCAACTCGGTTGGGACGCCGACCCGGAACGGGAACGCCAGCCGGAACGGGTGCTCCCGCGCCTCAAGGCGATGCTGGGCGAGGATCGCCCGTTCGAGCTGGAATGGGTCAGTGTCTACACCTTCCAATGCCGCCGGCTGGAGCGCTTCCGGCACGACCGCGTGCTGTTCGTCGGCGACAGCGCGCATCAGGTGTCGCCGTTCGGCGCCCGCGGCGGCAATGGCGGGCTGCAGGACACCGACAATCTGGCCTGGAAACTGGCCGCGGTGCTGTCGGGCACCGCGCCCGACGCGCTGCTCGACAGCTACGACACCGAACGCATCCCGGCCACCGATGACAATATCCTGAACTCGACCCGCAGCACGGATTTCATCACGCCAAAAGGCGAGGTCAGCCGGGCCTTCCGCGACGCGATGCTGGAACTGGCGGCCGACCTTCCCTTCGCCCGCCGTCTCGTCAATAGCGGGCGGTTGTCGCTGCCCTTCTGCTATGTGGACAGCCCCTTGAACACGCCCGATGCGGAGCCTTTCGCCGGGCCGCTCGTGCCCGGGGCGCCCTGCCTCGACGCGCCGCTGAGAACCGCGGACGGCAAGCCGGCATGGCTGCTGGAGAGGCTTGGCGGCGGGTTCACGCTCCTCGGCTTCGGCGCACCGCCGCCGGTGCCCGACGGCCTGCCGGTGCCGCTGCGGACGCTGTGCATCGGTGCCGGCCATCTCGCCGACATCGAGGGGCTGGCCGGCCGGCGCTACGATGCCCGCGACGGCACCTGCTATCTGATCCGTCCCGACCAGCACGTCGCGGCGCGCTGGCGCAGCCCCGATCCGGTGGCGATCGCTGCCGCGCTGGACCGCGCCCTGGGGCGCACCGGCCCCCTTCAGGAGGTTTGAACGATGCCCGACAAACTACGGCGCGATCTCGGACTCGGCGACCCCGACGACTTCTACGCGGCCCTCATCGACAGCCATCGCGGACTGACCGCAGATCAGAGCCTTCGTCTCAACGCACGTCTGGTCCTGCTGCTCGCCAACCACATCGGCAATGCCGAGATCCTCGACGAGGCCCTGCGCGAGGCCCAGCACACAGCGGTCGACGGCGCGCCCGGGCCGGCCGGCTGACGCCGGCGCCGATCCTGCGGCTGGCGGTTGACTTGCGCCGGAGGTTCGGAAAGTCTGCCGGTTCTTCGAGGATGGCCGACCGGACGGCCGGACCGAAACTCATGGGCGATCGGATGCGGCGATGCGGGCTGGGTCTCACGGTGCTGGCGGTCGTCGGCCTCGCCGTCGCGGGCGCCAGCGCACAGCCGGCCGATGCGCAACCGGCGAACATCGACCAGCCGATCGTCTTCTCCGCCGATGAGGTCGTCGTCGACGACGTCCTCAACCTCGTCATCGCCCGCGGCAATGTCGAGATCGCCCAGGCCGGGCGGGTCCTGACGGCCGATACCGTCACCTACAACCCGCGCAGCCAAGTCGTCGCCGCCGCCGGCAACATCGTGCTGGTGGAGCCCTCCGGCGAGGTCATCTTCGCCGACTATGCCGAGTTGGACAGCACTCTCGCCGAGGGATTCATCGAGAATATCGGCGTGCTGTTCACCGACGACTCCCGACTGGCGGCGGATCGTGGTGTCCGTCACGAGGGCCGGACCGAGGTCGGACGCGCGGTCTATTCGCCCTGCGCCCTGTGCGAGGACGACCCCGAGAAATCGCCGCTGTGGCAACTCCGCGCCGGCCGGGTGATCCACGACACCGAGGAACAACAGATCACCTATCGCGACGCCTTCCTCGATCTGTATGGCGTCCCGATCCTGTATACGCCCTATTTCTCCCACCCGGACCCGTCGGTTGACCGGCAGTCGGGCTTCCTCGCCCCGCGCTTCGGCTCGACCTCCGATCTCGGCCCGTTCGGCCGGCTGTTCTACTACTGGAACATGGCGCCGAACCAGGACGCGACGATTGAAACCGGCCTCACCCGCGATGCCGGTCCTTTGCTGGGCCTGGAGTATCGCCACCGGTTCGAGGCCGGGCAGTTCATCTTCGACGGCAGCGTGAACCGCAGCGACCGCACCGATTTCGACGCCATGGCCGGCGCAACGGTCATCCCCGACCAGGTCCGCGGCCACGTATTCGCCGACGGCGAGATGCATTTGACCGAACATTGGCGCACCGGGATTTCGTTCAACCAGGCCTCCGACGACACCTATCTCGACCAGTTCGAGATCTCCGGCGACGACGTGTTGAACTCACGGGCCTATGCCGAGGGCTTCTATGGCCTCGACTACGCCTCGGCGCAGGTGCTTCGCTTTCAGGATCTGCGCCCCAATACCATCGACCAGCCCGCCGTCCTGCCCTGGCTCACCTACAGCCATGCCGGCGAGCCCGGGTCGGTTCTCGGCGGGCGCTGGTTCGCCGGCGCCAGCGGCCTCAGCCTCTATCGG